>CAISOH010000338.1 GCA_903887005.1 uncultured Bacteroidota bacterium
CCTGTCTATTATTGAAACTGCACAAAAATTAGGCATCTCTGCTTACCATTACATCCGCGACCGCGTTACTCAACAATATAATATGACATCATTGGCTGACATCATTATTGGCAGAATTACCCCGACTCTTTAAGCGGTTACGTTTGTGACCGGAAACAACTGTACGTTATCTGTACGTTTTCTGTACAACTGCCGGAATGGCTGAATGGCTCAATTAATGCGGCAATATGATTTAATGTGAAAAATGTTGTGGACAGGATTTAGTATGAATGAGGCATTTTAATTTTAATATCACATTTTCCGTAAAAATCCTCCTACGCTGAAAAAGCTACGGCGGATAAGAAAATAAAATTGGATAATGAGAAAAATAAGTGGTTGACTTTCAGTTGTTTGTAATTTTTCATTATCACATCATTATCACATCATTATCACATTCTTATCACATTATTGCACAACTTTTTTCCACTCATAGTGACAATTGCTTCTTGATTCCTTTTTTTGATTGCGCAATTCTAGTTTGATTTTTTTATTTTTCTGATGGCTGCGCATTTTTGTATTGAAATTCAATTAGTTAGTGAAATTTTGTGCTCAAATTCTTGCGCATTCTTTGCGCTTGGTTGCGCATTCTTTGCGCTCTGAAATTTTATAATATTAAATATTGTTGTCATAATACTCGAATTTGGGAACAAAAATAGACACTATTATTGACAATTCCAAATATTTTGGATTATTTATTTTGGTTTAATATGGGTCTGGTATTGGGTTCTCTTGTTTTTTTAATCCTCAATATCTGTCCTGCTCGAGGAACCTCTCCCGGCCTCTCCGAAGGAGAGGTGAGGTCGAATGAGCGCTTTTACCGGAACAAAACTATATGCTGTTTTGCGGGGGAAGGCTATTAGGGGACGACGGGAGTTGGTGTTGATGTGGCGGCGGTAACTTTTACAGGGGTGTGTTTTTTGCGCTTGTTTTTTGCTTTTTTGTCATGCTGACGTAGGAAGCATCAGTACTCGTGTTAGTCTTTGCGAGGCACGAAGCAATCTTGCGATAAAAAGATGTCCTTCAATATCTGTCCTGCTCGAGTGTTCATCCCGAGGCATCGGGACGAACCAAAGAAAAGGGCACTTTTGCCCCAATGCATCCGCATGGCAAAAGATCGCTATACGCTGATATGTGGGGGAAAGCTATTATGGGACGACGGGAGTCGGCATTGATGTGGCAGTGGTAGCTTTTACAGAGGTGTGTTTTTAGCGCTTGTTTTCTTTCTTTTTTGACATGCTGACGTAGGAAGCATCTATACTCGTGTTAGTCTTTGCGAGGCACGAAGCAATCTTGCGACAACACAATTTTCCTTCATTGAGTTGGAATGCTCCGTTAGGTGCTAAAGCTTTGTAGAAATTCAAAATTTACCAGCACATGCGCCCCGTTAGGGCCGCAACAATCCGGGATGGGTTTTGGATATTATGAATGCCAGTTGCAAACTGGTAGATTGCTTAGACACATGAGTTGGCTCATGCACATTGCTATGCGCCAAAACTCGCGCCAGACGGATTCTTCCATCAAAGGGTGCAACTCAATTTAGCAATTACGGATTTCAATGAGATTTCTGTGTTATTTAGTTTGTAGGTTAAAAAATCAAAATTGTCAGAGGATAAAATTCTGTTCTCCTTTACCATGAACTCAATTAAAGACGGGTCATTTTGATTTTTTACCCAATCAACTTCAAATTCAACATTCAGCTTTAATAGCTCTTCGTATAGCCTTGTTGCATCTGGATTAGTCAAATAAAACAATCTTCTATCTTTCGAAGGATCAATAAGGTATCTTTTCAGGCCTTCAGTAGTTGCATACCTAAAGCTCATTGGAGATAAACTATCTGGAGTTAGTCGTTGTTCTCCATTTGAAAGACGGAATGCTATATACTTTTCATCTCTATGCTCCCATGTTGTTCCTGCATCCTGAAGCTCTTTCCTTGTCATTATTTCCCAATCTACAACATCATATAAGGTAGCCTCTTTTGTACCCGCAATGCACACTAGAATCTTTTTTGAATTGTAAAGTCTCGAATTTGAATTCTTTACAAATGGTACATGATATATTAACTTATCTTGTAGAAACTCTGTCCTCTCTTTTTGATTAGATTTTTGAACAACTCCTATTGTAACCCATTCTTTCCATAGATCTCTGTGCTGTTCATATTCAGATCGATCCATTTCTATGAAGTCTTCAAAATGCTCATCCGGTGATTTTTTATTGATTAAGGTATTAAGGAAGTCACTCATTAATTCGGTCTTACTGGGTAAAAATGGCATGGCACCAATATTTACATGTTTAATACTATTGTAGTAAGCATTTCCTCTGAATACAGATTCACTTAATGGATAGGGATACAGAATAATACCCCCTAAATTCTTGATTGCACTTTGGTAAGTTGTGGCAGTGTATGTAAAATTGCATCACGATATCTGTGAAGCTGTCCAATTGCATCTTGTGGAACATTGTATTGGTTGCTGTCATTTTCAGATTGTTCATCAAACCTATATTTAGCATCAAATAAATACCAGAAGGGCTTGTTATATCCTTTCTTTTTAAATTCAAGTGTATAATCAGGTTTCTGGTTGTATGTAAAAGACTTGCCTGAACCAACATTAAATATTCTGTTGAAATAAATGGTAGTAGTTTCCCCTGAATCTTTCTTCGTGAAGCTGACACTTGACTGTTTCCCGGTTTTAAGATTAACTTGAAATCTTTTTGAATCAATTTTGATCAAATTCCGGTAATCAATTTCACTGGCATTTTGTTCATTAAGTATTTGGATTAATTTCAAGAAACACCAATACTCATAAAGTGTCGATATGTCTTTCTGTTCGATTTTGAAGATATCATTGTTGGCAATCTCAAGCCCTCTGGACAATAATAAATAAATGTGCATAAAATCTCTATAGCCGGTACCTCGCGTAAGTGAAGTTGAAAAATAGGATCTCTTTTCAAATTGCCCTACTTCGTTGAATGGCGTTTCATGGAGAATACCTTGTATCGGCTCTCCAATTTAGAGACCTCTATGGAATCAATCTGATAAATGATTTTAACGCTACCGGCCTAGAACTAAACCAAGCTACTAAATTCTATAAGGAATATTTAGAGTACAAGGATGATAGACAACCTGCCGAAGAATATGAGTTAGTTGCTCATTGGGCGGAAGATATGAAGCTTGATAAATATTTTGAGTTAATTGATGAGGACGGATACTTTAATAAGAGAACTAACTTAGAGGGCCTTTTGGATTCAATTGAGAAAGACCCCTACGACATTAATTCAAAAGACCCAGCTAAGGATCGTGAGATGAAGAAGTTTCAAGAGTCGCAAAAAGACATTGGAACTAATATGGCTGTTGCAATGTATATGCTAGATGCGTTACAATATTTCAAGGACGTGCAATTGGGCCGCATAAAGGAAATTGCCTTTGAAATTGCCAGACTAGGAACTCAAGGCATAAGACCTGATGCAAAAGATTACACCTTGCATTTGATCCCTGGGAAAACCTTTACAGGATATCATTTACTTGCGTACTATTATGTTAGCTGGAAGCTAGCAATGCCAGAAATGGTTTCAAAGTTGCAACTACCATATGAGAATGAATATGCGTTGGCATTAAGTATGCACAAACCTACATAACATGACCAACTCATACTTAGTTATTGGAAGAAAATAAGCGGATAAAAATTACAGACATTTATGTAAAACTACGCTTGGAGCAATCTGGTGCGTACCTACTTCTTGCAATTATGAGGGCAAGATGAAAAGAAATACCGAACGCACAAGGGTGTGACACAACGGACGATGATAGAAGTACTCAAGCTTGTAACAAAAAGGAAATTTATTAAGGATGTCTAAGTTTTTTAGCAATGTTCAGGAGTATTCCGGTTACTGATTCAGATCAGTAAAATACTTTACTGTTAGTTTCAGCCCGTCCAAAAATTGTTGTGTAGGCTGATAATCTAATAACTGACGTGCTTTTGATATATCAGCAAGAGAGTCTCTTATATCGCCTTCACGGGCTTCCCTGTATATTGGCTTATGGTCTATATCCAATAATTTACCGATAGCCTGATATAAAAAATTCACTGAAAAATTTGCTCCTACCGCTACATTGTAAACTTGTCCGAATGCAGCTTCATTACCGGTAAGCATTGCTTTGATATTTGCCTGCACCGCATTTTCCACAAACGTAAAATCACGAGTTTGCTCGCCATCTCCGTTAATATATACAGGCGCACGCTTTAAGATACCGCTTACAAACAGCGGAATGACCGCAGCATAAGGCCCTTCAGGGTCTTGCCTTGGCCCGAAAACATTGAAATACCTGAGGCCTGCCACCTTCATTCCATACAGGCTGCTGAATACAGATGCATATAGCTCATTTGCTTTTTTAGTAACAGCATACGGGGATAAAAGATTACCTGTTTTTTCTTCTTTCTTTGGCAGGTTGGGCTCATCTCCATATACCGATGAAGAAGATGCATAAACAAACGTATTTACATTCGCGTCTTTAGCGGCTGTAATCATGTTCACAAAGCCACTCACATTCACTTCATTGGAAGTAACGGGATCCAAAACTGAGCGTGGCACAGAACCAAGGGCAGCCTGATGTGTTACATGATCTATGCCTTTACATGCATTTTTACAGCTATCCGCATTCCTTATATCCCCATCAATAAATTCATATTGGGCATACGCAGAAAAAATATCCACATTCTTCTTCGAGCCGGTTGCAAGATTATCTAATACACGGACTTTACCAGCACCATTTTTAAGCAAATACTCCACTATATGAGAACCAATAAAACCAGCCCCTCCGGTTACAAGAAAACTTTTTCCGGAAATATCTTTAGTATGATTGAAAGTCATGAAAAATTAACAGTTAGCAATTTACAGTTGGCAGTTGACAATTTACAGTTGGCGGTTTACAGTTGGTAAAATACAGTTTGTTAATTACAGTTCACAATCAACTGCAAACTGTAAATTGTAAACTGCCAACTGTCTGCTATAGTTCCAGTTTTGCACTCTGGATGCGAAGCACTTTCCGGTTCTTTTTTTGTACACGCATTTTCTCAGGCACTAATTTCAGTATTTCATCCATCAGGCTTTGCAAAACACTCATTCTTACAAAGTGGCTATTAGTAACCAGGCTTACTTCGCGCACCGGTTCAGGGTTTTCAAAATACCGGATACGCTCTATCTGGTCTTCATTAAACTCAAGGGTGGCAAGCTCCGGTAATACCGTCATACCACCATTTTTTTCCACCATTTTACGCAAGGTTTCCACATTACTTGATTCATAACGGTATGGACGTTCGGCCTGTAGTTTTTGGACCTGGTCGCTGCATAAATTGATGATCTGGTTGCGCATGCAATGCCCCTCGTTAAGCAGCCATATACGATCCAGCTCTATATCCGAGGGGATTATCATGCGCTTCTTCAATGCCTTTTCACCATCACAGAAATAGCCTACAAATGGTTCGTAAAACAGCGGGTATTCCTTTATGTCCTTTTCTTCCAGTGGCGTGCTCAGCAGGGCTGCGTCAATCTCATTATTACGGAGTGCAGAGATAATCTGGTTGGTTTCCATCTCATTAACCTTCAGCTTCATGGAAGGAAAGTTTTTGGAAAAGTTATCGAGTAGTCCTGGTAAGATATTCGGAGCAATCGTAGGAATAGCTGCAAACTTAAAAGTACCGGATAATATTTTCTGCTGGCCTTGTATTAATTCATGAATACGCTCGCATTCAGCAAGGGCTATCCTTGCCTGCTCAACAATTATGGCCCCTATGTCGGTAACTGCTATAGGGTGTTTGTTCCTGTCAAATACTTTTACACCCATTTCGTCTTCCAGTTTTTGTATCTGCATACTCAATGTAGGCTGGGTTACAAAGCATTTGTCGGCTGCCAGTACGAAGCTCTTGTAAGTAGCTACTGCAACAACATATTCTAATTGTGTTATGGTCATAAGGAATTGAATAAGATTACAAACATACAATTTTGAACGATATAGTCAAAATCTATTAGCTAAATTGGGAAGAAAGCAATATGGGAGACGAGAAATACCAGATGTAAATCCTGCTGGTAATCCAGATGAAATAATGCAATCCAATATTTTGTATTCAGGTGTATTAATGGATACTTATATATATATCCTTAACTGTAATCTCTCCTTGAAAAAATTTAATAAATTTCTTATGTTCATCGTATAAAACAACACCGGGAAAATGGTTTAATCCGTAATGATTAATAAAAAAGAAATCCATATCGCGCCCTACTACCTTTATATTTTTATATTTACTTAAGTTATATTCTTTATAAAAATCACGGAGTGCCGTCATTTCATGTGATGAAGTAATCATATAAAACTGTACATCTTTGACGGAATCCATTCCGGCAAGCAATACTTTTGTAAAGTTTATGCAGTGACTGCAATGTGGGTCAAAGAACATGATACCTGTTTTTTTCCCTTTCGGTATTTTATCAGTGTTAAAAACAGTTATGCTATCCATTTTCAATATATTGAATGAAGGAAGGATAGGATCTTTCATATATGGCTTTTCCGGTTCCGCCTGGATTTGCTGAACCTGGGGCTGTGCATTGTTCTGTGCATCTGCTCTTAAAGCGAAAAAACCGAATACTATTAGTAGTGAAAATATTTTCCTCATAGCCTGTAAAATTAATAAAAGATTTTTTAAACAGGCAAGGCATGTCTCAATTGCTGAATATCTTTAAGAAGTCTTTAAGACACATTGAATAGACGCCAATATAGTGTATAGTATTGTCATATATTAATGGGCTATGTTTATTGATTCTGATATTTTCCGTTGATAAACTCCATTCTGATTGTTTGCAGTATTGTAATTTCTATTATTGCAAATCTATACTCACATTTTTTTTGTATTTTCGGGCGTTAAGAGTGTTTATGCCATCAATAGTACTAAAAGGGCATACAAATAAAAAAATACCAATAAGATGTTTGCATATTTAGAAGGCAATCTGGTTTATAAGTCTCCATCTTTATTATATATGGATGTACATGGTGTGGGTTATGAACTTAATATAACACTGCAAACATATGCTATGATACAGCATGAAGAAAAGTGCAGGTTATATACCCATTTGCAGGTGCGTGAAGACGCATGGGTATTGTATGGCTTCGCGGATGAGGAAGAGCGCGCCACCTTCAGGCAATTACTCAATATCAACGGAGTTGGCGCAGTTACAGCCCGTATCATATTATCATCACTTAACACAAATGAGCTGGAAAGGGCTGTAGCAAGTGAAGATAACAGGACATTGGAACGGGTAAAAGGAATAGGCGCTAAAACCGCGCAACGTATTATTTTAGAACTAAAAGGAAAGCCTTTAAAACAAAAAAATTCATCTTCAATATCCCCGGTAATACACAATACAACGCAGGAAGATGCGTTAATAGCATTAGTGAATCTTGGTATCAGCAGAGGCGTTGCAGAAAATGCTATAAAGAAAATAGACAATATATCTTCTTTGACTGTTGAAGAACTGATCAAACAAGCGCTTCGCGCTTTATAAACAATCGCTAAAAAATAAAACTTGAAGGGGAAGAGTAATTTTGGATATAAGTTTTTGTTTTTTATAGCGTTGGTGGTCGCTATTGCCAGCGCGGCTGCCCGCGGCCACCGCCCTTTTCTATTTTATTTCGCACCTGAACCTGATACTACCGCCACTAAAGACAGTATTGCAAAAGCGGATACGGCCCATAAATTGAAATTCCCGATTTATGACAAAACAGGCGATCCGGTGACAGATTACAATCGCCCCCGCAGCATAGATCTCAATGACCCGAAGAATGAGCAAAAAAGTTTTGATTATGATCCTGACTCCAACCGGTATAATTATAATGACAGGCTGGGCAGCGACTTTCTGCGTAACCCTACCTATCTGACACTTGATGAATATGAAAAATACCGTGGTAAGCAGGATGAAGATGCATACTGGCAACGAAGGCTTGATGGGTTGATGTTGTTTAATAAAACACCCGAACTACCCCAGATGTATAAAGAAGGGATCTTTAACCGGATATTCGGCGGAGATGCGATATCTGTAAAGCCACAGGGAAACGTGGATGTAACATTTGGAGGAAACTGGCAAAATATTAAAAACCCTACATTAACCCAAAGGGCGCAGAAGTATGGCACTTTTGATTTTGATATGCAGATGAATATAAACCTGCTGGCAACGGTAGGCGATAAACTGAAACTTAATATCAGCAACAACACAAAAGCAACCTTCGATTATCAAAATGTGCAGAAACTGGATTATAGCGGTAAAGAAGATGAAATGCTCAAAAAGATTGAAGCGGGTAATATCAGCTTCCCATTGAAAAGTAGTCTTATCAGCGGCGTACAATCATTATTCGGAATAAAAACGCAATTACAATTCGGTAAACTTTGGGTAACCGCCGTTTTGTCGCAACAAAAATCACAACGAAAAAGTTTAACCATACAAGGTGGGTCGCAGTCGCAGCAGATTGCCATAAAAGCGGATAACTATGAGGAAAATAAGGATTTCCTGCTGGCCCAGTATTTCCGTAATAATTATAATAAAGCGCTAGAGAATTTTCCCCTTATCAATTCATTGGTAACCATTAATAAAGTGGAAGTATGGGTGACGAACCGGACAGGCGCGGTAACAGGTGTGCGTGATATATTGTGCTTTATGGACCTTGGTGAAGCAAGCCCGTTCCTGCCAACATTATCGAACCCTTCAAGCGGAGTCAGGTACGGACTGCCGGATAATAATACCAACCGCTTATACGGACAATTATTGCAAAATCCTTTTGGCCGCCAGCAAAGTTCGGCAACTAATGCCGCTACTTCATTGGGTTTAACCCAGGGGCAGGATTTTGAACGTACTACCGCCCGGAAACTATCTTCAACAGAATTCACTTTCAATTCACAGCTTGGCTATATTATGCTCAATACGCAGCTCAACTCTGATGATGTTCTGGGTGTGGCATACCGTTATACCTACAGGGGCAAAGTGTACCAGGTGGGTGAATTCGCTGAAGATTTGCCTCCGGATACCACAAACCCCAAAGTGTTGTTTCTGAAATTAATGAAGGGCACTTCATCAAGGCCGGGATTGCCTGTCTGGAGATTGATGATGAAGAATATCTACGCATTAGGCGGATTAGGTGTATCGAAAGACAACTTTCAGTTAAACATATTATACCAGGACCCCGGCGGAGGAGAAAAAAGATATATTCCCGAAGGCCCGAAAGAAGGTACTCCATTCCTCACTGTTCTTAACCTTGACCGCCTGAATGCCCAAAATGAACCACAACCTGACGGGGTGTTTGATTTTGTGGAAGGTATTACTATTAATACCCAACAGGGTAAAATAATATTCCCGGTTCTGGAACCTTTTGGCCGTGACCTTATTCCGGCATTTGAGCCACCGGGAATTCCTAACCCAACTTTGGAACGAAAATACATTTTCCAGGTATTATATGATTCCACTAAAACAATTGCCCAGCAATCGCAGCAAACCGACCGTTATATCCTTAGGGGCGCTTATAAATCTTCTTCCTCTTCCGACATATTTTTAGGTGGTTTCAATATTCCTCCCGGCTCCGTCTCCGTAAGTGCAGGAGGTACAAAACTGGTGGAAAACCAGGATTATTCGATGGATTACGGCCTTGGAAGGATAAAAATACTGAATACGGGTATTTTGAATTCAGGTGTGCCGATCAATATCCAGTATGAGGATAACGCCACCTTTGGCTTTCAGCAGCAGAATTTTATGGCTTCGCGGATAGACTATTATGTGAATAAGAACCTGACTTTGGGAGGCACAATAATGCGCCTTAACGAAAGGCCTTTTACACAACAGGTAAACTTTGGCGAAGATCCTATTAAAAATACTGTTATCGGGCTGGATGCAAATTACCAGCAGGAAGTACCGGCATTAACCCGCGCACTTGACAAACTGCCTGTATATGCTACAACTGCTCCATCTTTTTTTAATGGCAATATGGAAGTGGCTGCTTTGCTGCCCGGCCACCCGAAACAAATAGATGCATTAGACCCGGAAGGCTCTGTGTATATTGATAACTTTGAAGGTACCAGCAGCAGCTATGACCTGAAATTCCCCGCGGTAGCCTGGTCTATGTCTTCCGTTCCTTTTGGCGCCGTAAACAAGCTTGGGCAAACACTTTTCCCGGAAGCGGCAAATGATGATCAACTGACATCAGGAATGAACAGGGCCCGGCTGTCCTGGTACACCATAGAACCCACATTGGTTGACCCGGGCACCTCTGTACCTGCCTATGTTGCTAAGGATCCAAACCCGCACTATATAAGAATGGTGCAGCAGCAGGATGTGTTTCCTAACCTGCAAACAGCCACCTTGCAAAGCTCGCTGAGCACATTCGATCTCGGTTTTTACCCAAGTGAAAGAGGTCCGTATAATTTTGATGTAAATAATATAGATCCCGTTACCGGCAACCTTTTGAACCCTGCAAGCCGATGGGGAGGTATTACACGATCAATTGATAATACTGATTTTGAAGCGTCGAATGTAGAATACATCCAGTTTTGGGTGATGGACCCCTTCATTAAAGACGCAAATAATAATTGGGCCAATCACAATGGAGGCTCCTTATATTTCAACCTCGGAGATGTATCTGAGGATATCATGAAGGATTCCAGGCTGTTTTTTGAAAATGGCATCCCTTCTCCGTTTGATGGTACTAAGCTCGATACTACCGCGTGGGGTTATGTTCCGAAATTTGAACAACAAATAACCCGTGCATTTGATAATGATAACACGGCCCGTACATTACAGGATGTAGGTTATGATGGAATGCCGGATGTTGCTACCGCTCCGGGCCAATTGAGCGAGCAGGTAAAGTTCTCTGCATTTTTAAGGCAATTAAAACTGAAATTAGGCGCAGGTAATCCTGCTTTTATTGCTGTGAATAACGACCCTTCCAGTGACGATTATCAATATTACCGGGGAACAGTATTCGACACCGCGAATAATGGCAATGGCCAATATGTGCGTTCACGCTATAAAAGATTCAATAATCCGGAAGGAAACTCACCCATACAAAATGCCAATGCATCTTATTCCACATCGGAAACCACCATTCCCGAATCGGAAGATATCAACAGGGATAATACCCTGAATGAAGCGGAAAGTTATTTTCAGTACCGCATTGATCTGAAACCTGATGGCAACGGTAATATGAGTGTCGGGACCAACAATATAATAAGTATTGAAGATACAACCGTTAGGATGCCGGATGGTAAATATGTTAAAGAGAAATGGTACCAATTTAAAATTCCAATAGAAAACTATGACCATAAAGTAGGTGGTATCGGAGATTTCAGGTCTATCAGGTTTATGCGTATGTTCCTGAATGGCTGGCAGGATAGCCTGACTTTGCGCTTTGCCGCTTTGGAACTTGGACGCAACCAATGGCGCAATTACAATTACTCGCTGACAACGCCCGGCGAAAACCTGCCGCAGCAAAACCAGGGGCTTACCGATTTCACTGTTACATCAGTAAGCATTGAGGAAAACGGGTCCCGCTACCCGATAAACTACGTAATACCACCCGGAGTAAACAGGCAGCTAACCACAGCAACCGCCGGTCAAAACATATTACTCAATGAACAATCTTTATCTTTGAAAACATGCGCCCTGCAGGACGGCGATGCAAGAGCGGTATTTAAAGAAGTGGATGTGGATATGCGCCAGTTTTCCTTTCTGCGTATGTTTATACATGCGGAATCTATGGTGGGGATGTCCCCGGTAAAAAACGCTGATGTGGACGCATTTATTCGTATTGGCAGTGATTTTACCAATAACTATTATGAATACAGGATGCCGCTTACCATTTCGCCATGGAGCAGTAATGCGGCTACAGATGTATGGCCGACATCGAATGAAATTGATATTATTTTGCAAGACCTTGTAAATGCAAAAAAGGAAAGGGATGCAAAGGGCATTGCTACCTACCAGCCATATCTGACAAAAGACTCAAAAGGCAATACCATAGTGGTGATTGGCAACCCGAATATAGGCGGGGCGAAAAACATCATGCTGGGCGTACTTAACCCTAAAAAAACAAACCAGACCCCTGGCGATGACGGCCTTCCGAAATGTGCGGAAGTATGGTTTGATGAATTAAGAATGGCTGGTATCAATGACCAGGCCGGTTATGCAGCCGCAGGTAAGGTGGCTGTGCAGCTTGCCGACCTTGGTAATGTAAATCTGTCGGGAAGTATGCATACACCCGGCTATGGCAATATTGACCAGAAAATAGCCCAACGCTCACAAGACAATTATACACAGTATAATACATCCACTAATCTTAGCTTAGGCAAACTGATGCCGCGCAACTGGGGAGTAACGCTACCCTTGTTTGTCGGATATACTCAAAATGTCAGCAACCCCAAATATGACCCTAATAATGCGGACGTGCTGGTAAATGATGAATTGAATGCCGCAAAAACCGCCGCAGCACGTGATTCAATAAAAACTGTTACCCAGGACTTTACCTCTATCACCAGTATCAATCTTACCAATGTGCGCATACAAGGCAATACCACTGTCCCTGCCAAAAAAATACGTATGCCCTGGAGTATAAAGAACTTTGATTTTACTTATTCTTTCAATGACCAGTTCAAACACAATCCAACCATTGCTTCAGATAACTTAATTACTCAAAAGTTCGGATTAGGCTATACCTACAGCATTAAATCAAAACCTATAGAGCCATTTAAAAGATTGATCAGATCTAAATCAAAATGGTTCTCATTAGTGAGGGATTTCAATTTCAATCCTTTACCATCCAGCTTTACTATGCGCAACGACCTCAATCATATTAATGAGGAAACACAGGTGCGGAACATAAATGATGGCAGCGGATACCAGATACCGCCTACTTTTTATAAAATTTTCACATGGACACGTTTATATACGGTCCGGTGGGAAGTGATGAAATCCTTATCACTTGATTATTCCGCAACTAACATATCGCGTATTGATGAACCTTATGGTAAAATTAATACTAAGGCTAAAAAAGATTCAATAATAAAAGGGATAGAAACATTCGGGCATACTACTTCTTATGCCCAGACATTTAATAGCTCTTATACTGTTCCCTTGTCAAAACTGCCGCTAATAGACTGGATGAGTCTGCGGTTAGGCTATTCAGCCACCTATTCATGGCTGGGCGCTGCACCTGTTGCGTATGATCAGGGCAACACAATTGGCAATACGCATACCGAAACTGCGGCCGGAGAACTTAACATGAAGCAATTATATAACAAATCGAAGTGGCTCAGGGCGCTGGACGCACCGAAAAAGCCTAAGAAATCAGGAGATGCCGGGAAATCAGGTAATGAAACAAGTAAGCGGGGTGAACCTGACAAAAAAGATGTAAAAGACCTTCGCAAATCAACGGTTACTCCTTTGCCGGGTGGCTCAGATAAAAAAGATCTGGCAGGCGGAAATGCGAATAATGATAAAAGTAAGGAGCCTGCTGGCGGCCCCGGTGGCAAGCGTGATAGTGCTAAATCAATAAACCCTGCTGTAAAGAATCCAAAAGATACTTCCGCTAAGGGAAAGAACCCTGACAATAGTGGAAGTGAAAAGGACAACGAAATAAAGGATCTTAAATCTGCTTTCCCTACGCTCGATCTCGCTAAGATGACCGACGATCAGCTTGATTCATTGGTAGAAGTACAGAATGAGCAGGACAGGGCAAAAGCGAAAGCGGAAAAAGCTAAGAAAAAAGCAGCTCGTAAGGCAGCTCGTAAATTAAGACGTGGAAGGGTGCCTGAACTTTCACCTGCCGAAATGGTGGTAGGGCATTTGTTTACAATGGTAAACAATATCAGGATAAATTATACTGAAACTGCCGGCACTATTTTACCTGGTTATATGGATAGTACCCGTTTTATGGGCGTCAATAATTATTCACTTGCGCCGGGATATAATTTCGTATATGGCTACCAGCCGGATAATACATGGCTCGCCGCACAGGCTGCTGCAGGAAGGCTTTCAAAGGACTCCTTATTTAATGCACAGTTACAGCAGACCTATTCGAGAAACATAAACGTAACTGCTGCATTGGTGCCTTACAAGGATTTCAGGATAGATCTCTCGCTTCAGCAAACCTTTAACAAGTCGCATAGTGAATTATATGCCGATACCGGATTTTATATGAATCCAAGCTCGAATGTATTCAACCATTTTAATCCCTATGAAACAGGCTCATTTAATATTAGCTACGTTTCCTTGCACAGCATGTTTAACAGCACCGATGTAAGTTCAGCTATTTATCACCAATTCCTTGCCAATCTCCCTGTTATTGCTAATCGTTTGGGCGTCAGCAACCCATATACTAATGGCTTGCCCGACCCTAATGACCCCACTTATCAAAAGGGCTATACGAAATTTTCTCAGGATGTACTTATTCCTGCATTCATAGCGGCTTATGGCGGCAAACCCAGCTCCACTGCGCCATTGATAGACTACAACCATCAGTCCTTATCAGACAATCCGTTTAAATATTTTACTCCATTACCCAACTGGAAAGTGGAATATGTAGGGCTTAGCAAACTGCCTGGGTTCTCTGCCATATTTAACAGCTTCAAGGTTTCACACGCATATACCGGCACTATGTCAATGAATGGTTTTAGCTCTAACCTGCTGTTCAATGATCTTTATGGATTGGGCTTCCCTTCATTTATAGATCCGATATCCGGCAATTATGTTCCTTTCTTCCAGGTTCCTAATACTACAATCACACAGGCGTTCAATCCTTTGATAGGATTTGACATGGGGCTGAAGAATAATCTTACAGGTAGATTTGAAATACGGACGTCGAAAATGGACGCCCTCAGCCTAATAGATTACCAGATAAGCGAAAACGCAAGTACTGAATATGTAATTGGCATGGGTTTCCGTAAAAAAGGTATAAGATTACCTTTCAAAGTATTTGGAGTACAGAAACTAAAAAATGAATTGATTGGCAAGCTGGATATTGGTCTCCGTGACGACAAATCAAGCAATACTTTCCTTTCAAATAATATCAGCATTGTGTCCCGTGGGCAGAAGGTTATTCGTGTATCTCCGACAATTGACTATTCTGTAACTCAGAAACTAACCCTGCACTTTTTCTTTGACAGGCAGCAAACAATACCTTATGTATCCAACTCATACCCGACTACAACAACGCGTGCAGGTGTGACCCTCAGATTTATTTTTGCACAGTAATGCAGCAGGTAGCTGACAATTGGCATTTGGCAATTAACAATTTTTAATTTTATAATTAAATTTTCAATGCTTACAAAGAAAACCACAAACGCTTTACTGCTTGCCGGTTTTTCTTTATGCTTATTCCAGATTTGGCTGCCTGCTTATTACCTTACCGGCGATGGTCCCTGCCATGTTTATAATGCGCAGATAGTGTATGATTTGTGGGCTAATAAAAACGTCTCCTTTTATGCCCCTTACTTTACATTGGTTTATCAACCCAATCCTAATTGGCTGTCAACTCTGGTAATATCGTTGCTGATGTTTTGTGTGAATGGCATAATTGCTGAGAAAATTTTCCTCTCCGTGTATGTTTTCACGTTTATTAGCGGGTTTTATTTGTTGCTCAAAAAAATAAGCACTGGAGATTCCTATTGGCTGCTTATGATGCTGATTTTTGTTTTCCCGCTCACACTATCAAAGGGTTTCTATAATTTTTCATTCAGCATAGCTTTTTACTTTTGGGTGGTTTGGAGCTGGCTGCGCTTTTTAGAAAAAAGAAGTATTGCCAACACCTGCCTGTTTTTACTTTTTACCACTTTAATATTTTTCACCCACCTTTTGGCATTTGGCATTGCTGCTTTTACCTGCACTGCCCTTGTCGCTTCTTTTGCAATAGCAGCACAGGGAGTTACGAAACGGAAATTTACCAGTTACTTTTTATCAAATGTCACTTTGCTTGCCTTTTTTTTAACTCCTTTCATTTTACTGATGAGTTGGTTCACCCAAAAAAAGGGTGGCTTGCAAATACAGCTCCGGCATCACTTCTACAGGCTTATTGAATTGGTACAGGGTAAGTTCTTAATAAATGTTACACACGGTGAAGATTATTTTGCGCTTACTGCAGGATTGGTACTCATTTTTCTGTTTTGTTTTTCAATGATAAAATTCAAAAAATACCGCACAGTCAATAAGTACGATGGTATTTTAGTAAGCTTGTTATTTGTAACATTTGTTTACCTGTTTTTCCCGGAGTCTTTTTTAGGCACATTGATATTAATAAGTATGAGGGCGCAACTATTTGTACTCATACTCATGGCCTGCTGTATCGCATATATTGTTCCTGATGGGAAATTTAAAAATGTAAGTGGCATTATTTTATTCGGATGTTTTATAGGATTAAGTATCATCCGGATAAATTGCCAGTTATCTGCCTCATACGGAGTTGTGGATTATGTTTCTGCTATAAAATTTATTAAGCCATATTCGGTAGTATTACCCCTTGATTTTTCGCCTAATGGTAAAGATGAGCAGGGTCTCATGATAGCAGACCGGAATTTTTTGTTTTCCCACGCGTCCCAATATATGGGTTTAAATAAGCCATTAATATTTTTAGATAATTACGAGGCCAATATGGGCTATTTCCCCTTGAGATGGAATGAAAAAACAAATCCTTATTACCATCTCAATAAAGGAAATGGCATAGAAGGACAACCCCCATGTGCAGATATTGCCGGATATAAACAAATCTCAGGGGTTACTATTGATTATATATTGATGTGGTGCTATGATACCTCATGGTTAAAAAACAATGATTTCGCAAAATTTTATGCAGAAATAAACAATGGCTATCACAAGGTTTATTCTTCAACCACAGAAAGGACTTTATTATTTGAGAAAAATCAATGAATTAACTGTAAACTGCAAACTGTAAACTACAAACTACAAACTGTAAACTGTAAACTGTAAACTGTAAACTGTAAACTGTAAACTGCAAACTGTAAACTGTAAACTGTAAACTGCAAACTGCAAACTGTAAACTGTAAACCCTTATATTTGTAACTACAAATTTTAGTATAAATGACTGTTCATTCATTCCAGGAACATTTTGACAAACTGATTGATAACGAGGTGACCATTGAGCCCAAAGACTGGATGCCCGATGATTACCGGAAAACGCTGATCAGGCAAATATCCCAGCACGCCCATAGCGAAGTAGTAGGCATGCTGCCGGAGGGCAACTGGATAACCCGGGCGCCCAGTCTGCGACGTAAAGCTGTATTGCTTGCCAAAATACAGGACGAGGCTGGTCATGGGTTATATCTGTATAGTGCGGCCGAGACATTAGGAGTAAGCCGTGATGATCTATATGACCAGTTACATTCAGGAAAAGCCAAGTATTCATCTATTTTTAACTACCCTACTCTTACATGGGCTGATATGGGTGCTATAGGCTGGCTCGTTGATGGGGCAGCTATCATGAACCAGGTGCCCCTCTGCCGTACTTCTTACGGGCCTTATGCAAGGGCTATGGTGCGCGTATGCAAGGAAGAGAGCTTTCATCAGCGCCAGGGGTTTGAAATAATGCTGACACTTTCAAATGGAACAGAAGTGCAGAAAAAAATGGCTCAGGATTCATTTAATCGCTGGTGGTGGCCATCGCTCATGATGTTCGGGCCTCCTGATGCTGACAGCCCGCATACTGCACAAAGTGTAAGGTGGCGTATTAAACGCCTTACAAATGATGAACTCAGGCAAAAATTTATTGATGTTACGGTAGAGCAGGCCAAAGTATTGGGCCTTGATATGCCCGATAAAGATATTAAATGGAACGAAGAGCGCGGGCACTACGATTTTGGAGCAATCAATTGGGATGAATTTTATAATGTGGTCAAAGGTAACGGGCCATGCAATAAACAGCGCCTCGAAACAAGAAAGAAAGCCTGGGAAGAAGGTAAATGGGTAAGAGATGCAGCAATGGCCCATGCTGAAAAACGAAAAACGCGAATGAATAAAGCTGCTCAGGCTGCGTAATTATTATTAATTAATTTTGATTGAAATTATTGTAACTAATATTTTTGATACAACTAAAGTTTGGCACAAATGAAAGATACTAATAAAGCAGAATGGCCCTTATGGGAAGTATTTATCCGTAGCAAAGCAGGATTGGATCATAAGCACGCCGGCAGCCTTCATGCAGCTGATGCGCAGATGGCAATGGAAAATGCCCGCGACGTCTATACCCGCCGCATGGAAGGCGTAAGTATATGGGTTGTGGAAAGCAAATACATACATGCTTCTGATCCTGAAGAATCAGAATCACTTTACGATCCTGCTAATGACAAAATATATCGCCATCCAACTTTTTATAACCTCCCCGACGAAGTAAAATACATGTAGGGGGGCTTTGGAATTGGGAATTGGTGATTGGGAATCAGGATTGTTATCTGTTATTATATCAAGCAATAAAAATTAATCAAATAATAGTATTACGCTAATAGAATTATCTAAAAATAATCAAAAAATATTTGAATATTACTTCATGAATTCCAATCCAAATTCCGAATTCCAAATTCCAAATTCCACATTGGAATTATTAGATTTTACGCTCCGTCTCGCTGATGATGCAGTAATTATGGGACATCGCTTAGGTGAATGGTGTGGGCATGGGCCTGTTTTGGAACAGGATATTGCCCTCACAAACACCGCGCTCGATCATTTAGGCCGCGCCCGGAGTTTGTACCAATATGCCGCAGATCAGGTTAACAGACTACCAGTTGATGAGAAAAAAAAGCTGTTCACCTCAGTTGCATTTCAAAATTTGGTAAGCTCCGGAGCAAGTGTGGATGAAGACGATCTTGCCTGCCTGCGCGATTGCTGGGATTTCAGGAATGTATTGCTGGTGGAGCAGCCTAATAATGATTGGGCCTATACAATAGCACGTTCCTTTTTTTATGATGCATTCAATTACTTTTTCTTTACAGAACTGGTGAAAAGCAAGAATGAAACGCTTTCCTCAATAGCTGAAAAATCCTTAAAAGAAGTTACTTACCATTTGCGCTGGAGCAGTGAGTGGGTGGTGCGCCTGGGCGATGGTACAGATGAAAGCCATGCACGCATTCTTACCGCAATAAATGATTTGTGGATGTACACTGGTGAACTATTTACTATGAACGAAACAGACAAAGTGATGTTTCAGCAAGGAATAGCGCCCGACCTGGACCAAATAAAAACATCTTGGCTGGCATCTGTACGGTCTGTATTTTCTGAAGCTACACTTACAATACCCACCGGTACCTGGATGCAGCATGGAGGCAAGGAAGGAACCCATTCAGAGCACCTGGGATACATTTTGGCCGACATGCAATTTATGCAGCGCGCTTATCCGGAAATGGAATGGTAATGATTAAAGCATTCCACATTTCATTCAGTAAAAAATAAGAAAATAAGTACTATTGCATTCAATATGTCTAAAAGATTTCCAATAACGTTGAGCAATAGCAGAAGAGATACCATAAATACCTTTTTATTGGCATTAGGGTTTGGCTTATTCATTTATTGTTTTCAACTTTTTTTAGTCAAAATTGGATTTATTACAATTTTACCAGATGATAAAACACTAAATCAGTGGGATGCAGGCTGTTTTATTGATTACGTCAAAAATGGCTACACATACGCAGACCCAATATTTAATAATACCGGCATTTTCTTTTTATTTCCCTGGATATGGAGGTTGCTGCATGTAGGAGCGGTGGGTATCTCTATAGTAAATTATCTATTTTTTGCTTTTGGGTTTACCCTACTTGCGAAAATATATAAAATAAGCACCATGGAAAAACTTGTATGGTTGTCAATTCCTACTGTTTACATTATGTACATTCCATATTCAGAAGCTCTTTTTTTTCTGCTTATGACAATTGCATTCTACGGTATCAATACAAAAAATATTTGGTTGATATGGATTGGCTTGTTTTTGGCAGCTCTTACAAGGGCAACAGCTATTTTTTTACTCCCCGCATTATTGATAATGGAATTACTGGGCAATTTTAATAATGCATGGCATAAATTGTTTTTAAACTATTTATTTTTTTATGCCCTGCCAATTCTTAGCGGTTTAGCTTTCTTTGTATGGTATCAGCATCATGTGACTGGAGTATGGTTTGTTTACTTTATCCAGCAACAAAAAACAGAGGGCCATATATTCAACATGCCTATAATGCCGCTTTCCAGTATGGAAGGCCCAAGGATGCTTTGGATAAGCGCACTGGCTGTTTTTTGTTGTTTTATCTCAATTATTGTACTTGGCAAAAAAATATTTCACAGGCTTTTTAAGAATGCTATAGAAGTGGATAAATTATTGGTATTGTCTCTTGTTTTTTTGGGTATTACGCTCTATAAGACTGTTTTCTACAACCCTATATGGCGTACTGGCACCACTTTGACCATCGGTATTAACAGGTATGTTTTTGCAACTCCTTTTTTTTATATTTTTTTACACCACTTCACTAACAGATATAATCCTTATAAAGCTATTGATTATATTACTATATTCATTATATGCAATATTGTATGGTTAAGTTGTGGTTCTTACTTACATATACAAAACTTTATTTTCTTTAATTTTTTGACATTAATAGTCTTTACTTATATGCTAATGGCAAATAAAAAATTTGACTTACCACCAATTTGGGCAGTGGCGATGAATCTTCTGTTTCAGATTACAATGTTTCAGCAATATCTTAGTGGATTATATCTGGAATAGAGCGTAGAAAGACTATAGAGTTTATTTTTGTTACCCCACTTATTAATATCTTATTTTTAATTTCTCAATGCTCAATATATTTTTATTAATCAATACTTTAGAAAACAATTATGAAAATTAATCAAAGAATATGGTTTTTTGTTGCTTTCATCTTTGCTATATGCTCTACGGTATTGCTATTGTCTAACATTGTTACCGATCCAGGTCATATGATGATTGTAATTGGTGGCGATGGGGGCCATACGTATCATGCATTTCTTTATAATATTATTTATGAAAATAAAGTGTGGTCATATTCTATCAATTATCCTTATGGCGAAAATATCACATACATTGGAGGGTTGCCTGTTTTTACGATACCGCTTACCCATCTCAAAGCATTTCATTTCAAGGCTGAACATTTGTTAGCGATTATGCACTTAACAATAGGGCTCAGTTACATTTTGGGAATCTTATATAATTATAAAATATTTCGTTTTTTTAATGTCAAACCATTTATTGCAATACCCTTCTCTTGTCTGATTATTCTAATATCTCCTCAGATTTACAGATTATTAGGGCATTTTGGATTGACATATACCTGTGTGATACCTATGCTTTTTTACTGGTCGTTAAAATATTACAATAACGGGCATTGGAAATACCCAGTTTATATTTTTATTTCCGGTTGTATTGTGAGTTTTTCACATCTATATTTTGGCGGAATAATATTCATATGGATTTTATTTTATGTAATCGGTTTCTTTATATTCACTAAGCTTAGTTTTAAGGAGAAATTAAGGCATAGTAGTATTCTTATGTTATGCGGGGTAAGCATGTTCCTATTCATTAAAGTATTTATCTGGTTAACAGACCCTATAAAGGATCGCACTGCATTTCCGTCGGGAGCATTAGGTAATTTAACGAATTGGAAAAATATAGTTACTTCTACCCTTTCCCCTTTTTGGAATATTATAAAAACAAGTACATGGTGGCATGATGATAGCAATGGCGAAGGATATATTTATGTAGGCATTGCTGTAATTTTAGTATGTATTATTTCTTCAATACTTGGATTGATATTATTGTTTAAGAAAAAGGATAATTTAATAGTATCTGATAATAATTTCCAGCCAATTTGGTTATTTATCGCAATTGGAGCATTATTACTTGGTATGGGCGTCCCATTTATTTGGAATATGGCATGGTTACTCAACTACATGTCTGTTTTCCGGCAATTCAGGTCATTGGGAAGATTTAGCTGGATATTTTATTATATTATTACGGTCTATGCAGTTGTTGTAATTAATAACTGGTATGTTAAGGCGGTTACTGCTAAAAAATACATAGTTGCTTATTCAGCTGTCATAGTACCACTGTTCATCTGGAGCCTTGATGCGAAAGGCTATGTTGATTTTTTCAGAGATAAAATAAGCTATAGCCCTTCTAATTATGCTTTTTATTTTTCAAAGCAGGAACAAAACTGGAATCAGTTTTTAAAGAAGCATAACCATAATCAAAATGATTTCCAGGCCATTATTGTATTGCCTTTTTTTAATCTTGGAAGTGAAAAAATTACGCAGGAAAATGACATGACTTCATGGGTATCAACTACCGGAGGAAAAGCTTCTTTACAATTGCATCTGCCTTTAGTTGACGCCTATACATCAAGGGAATCTTTATCTATGGCTGAAAAGCAAGTCAGGATCATTGCAGGACCTTTCTCTGATAAGCCATTATTTAATTATAATAATAAAAAACCTTTTTTATTACTTTATTCTGAAGCAGACTCTTTGGATATGGATAGCAAATACCTGCTCAAAGATGCAGATTATATTGGACATAATTTCGGTTTTTTTATATATGCATGTTATCCTGACAGAGTGATTGCGAACGACAAAAAAAATATAGACTCTGTAAATTTAATCCTGCCTTTTTTGCATTCAAATGATACTTGCATTGCTTCAAAAGAAACATTTTATGTAAATCATTTTGATGCAGGGCAAGCAACAAATAAACTCTTTGGGAATGGAGCAAATGCCCCAATTTCAGGAGATGATAGTATTATAGCTACTATTTCGGTAATGCCATCAACTGATGGAAAATTATATGAATTTTCATTATGGTTTCTTTTATCTGATAAGAACCCTTACTCCCCAAATATTTATTTGCAACTATCAGATAGTGCCGGCAATTTATTCGACACAAAGGAAATACTTACAAAAAGGAGTTGTGATAACTATAATTTGTGGTTCAGAACTTCAGGGTTTTTCAATTTGCCAATAAAATGCAGATCAATAAAATGTAAACTGGTAGATATGCCTAAACCTACTTATATAGCAATGGATGAGCTTTTGCTTCGTCCGGCTGATGCATTGGTTATTTCTAAAACGCCAAATGGAAGCATTATGGTAAACAATCATTTATTTAGAAATGAAAAAAATCAATGAATACCATAATAAAATTCATTTATCTTCATAATATATCCAGTCATTTTTTATGCATAAACACTTACCGTAATTGTTATTCATAACTTTTAAAACAGAAAATTCATAGGGAAAGAAATGCACATGCAGGTCAAAAGTATATTTATATTCCCGTTGTTTTGGTAATATAATAATCAGTTTCTTCTTACATACCCTTCTTAATTCACTTATTGCCTGCTGAAGATCAATTACATGTTCTAAAGTATGCGTACATATTACGGTGTCAAAATGTTTATCGGGAAATGGTATTTTTTCAATTGTTCCTTCTATGAAAATTGGATTTGAATAATTTTTCAATTCATCACTGATAATAAAATCAATACCTGTTACTTTAACATTATGTTTATCTACAATTTTTTTTGCTAAATATCCCCTGCCTGATGCAATATCTAATACTGTTTGACCAACAATATTGTTTAATATGAAATTTACACTTTCTTTATTTAAATCTGTTTCACGCTTAATATGCATGTCAGATAAGTTTTTATAGTATTCAATAATTTGTTGTTCATTGAGTAGTATAACATCTTTTTTAAAGTTCATAAAATATATATCTTTCTTCCCGAAAAGCATCCAAAACAATGGTTTGGAGAAAATCCTGGAATCTCTGATTATTGGAGGAATTAAATTGTCTAGCATCCAATTGAAAACGTTGGTGAAATTTCTGGATAATTCCATGTATTAATATTTATTTGAGAAATGATAACGAAAAGGCAAGCATATTATATTATATAACATTTGTATAGAATTCTTAGTCAAATTAATAGTAGATATATCATTTCCTACAAATACAACAGGTATTTTTTTAATATCAAATTCATACTTATAGCATAAATACAATATTTCGACATCAAATGCAAAACCTTTGGTTTGAAGTTTTGAGAACAGGAGATCAGCCACTTCGGCCTTAAATCCTTTTAGTCCGCATTGAGTATCAGTTACTCCGGTGACAACATAACGAGAGATTACCATTGTAAAAAAACGACTAGACAGTTTTCTAATCAAACTCATCTTCGTAAAGTATATAGAATTTACTGATTTTCGATTACCAATACAAACATCAAATTCCTTGAAATCAAGATAATATAGCATGGTATTAATTACTTCGAATCCGAATGGAATATCTGCATCTGTAAAAATTTTATATTTACCAACCCCCGCCAACATCCCGTGTTTTACTGCATAACCTTTACCTTGGTTTACCTTATATGACAGTATTTCTATTGATAAATCATTCGCTTTAATATAGTTTTCTGCTATTTTTTTAGTTGAATCCTTGCTGCCATCATCAACCAAAATAATTTGAACTGAATAACTGATTTTTTGTTTCCACTCATTCAATCGCATTAGGGTGTCAAGTATAAATGCTTCAGCATTATAAATTGGAATAATAAGACTTAGTTTGACATCCATAAATACTAATAAAATATTGCTACAAATAAATTTTTGTAAAATATACCTTCAACCTTGGATTTGTTTATTTAAACCATAGTTATAAGGAAAAGCTATTAAACCGTTTTGAAAGATGCCATAGCACTATCATCTCTTTCTTTATTATCAAACGGCATAGCTTTTTAAATTCCTACTAAAGATAGATAAATCCTGGTATATTATATCCCCAAATGGTGTATTCTTATTGAATTCTTATTCACTAACAATGGATATAATAC
>CAISOH010000339.1 GCA_903887005.1 uncultured Bacteroidota bacterium
GTCTTTCTGTTGACTACTATTCAGCCACCCTCTGGACGGCACCCTACTCAGACTATCAACAATTCTTGTTTGATACCATCGACCAGATGCATAAGGACGGCAATAGTTATATTAAAATATCTCAGTGGATGAACGATAATGGTCATCTTACCCCCAGGGGATCGGTATTTCAACCCAACCATGCATGGAGCATCCATAAGAAGAAGCGTAAGAGTATTGAACGGTTCACCAGGGCGTTTGAACCCCAGATAACCGACATCGGTATTGATATTGCTAAGCTGTAACAGCCAGCTGCTCCTTGGTCTTCTTTACCTTAACTATGGTTGTCCTGGAACAGGGTATCAGTTTGGCTATCTCTTCATAAGAGTAGCCCTTGGCGATGTAGGAGAGTATCTTCTTTGAACGTTCCTTTTGAAGTAGCCCCTCTGGAGTGTCGGTGGTTCCGATGCGCCTTCCAGAGTAGAGCTTCTTTTCCTTACGGATGCGGATCCCTTCCATCTGGCGATCACGGATGAGGTTCCGCTCAAACGATGCCATGGTTGATAGTATGGACATCATCAGCTCACTGAACTTGTCCACCTTACCGTTCTCATCAATGTTGCGGATGTTGGGATTCCTACAGTTGACAGTTACCCCTCGTTTGGTGAGGTCGTCCCAGATGCTTAGTACATCCAGGGTAGATCTCCCCAGGCGATCAATGGAGTGGATCTCCAGGTGTTCCAGGGTACCGCTGTCCAGGAACTTCTTAATCTCTGATCCCTTGGGTCTTTCATATAGGGGGATGGAGCCAGAGCAGTAGTCGGTTAGGACATAATCAAACTGTTTGAGATTCTGGAGTTGGCGTTCTGGATTCTGTGTGCCATCATTGCTGGATACCCTGGAGTAGAATACTTTCATTATTAGACCACTTTATTGGTAGGGCCAGAATTACGCTATTTCTGGTATAAAACAAGGGGCCTTGGGTATGTTTTTGTATACCAGTCTGGAGTATACTCCAAAATTGGACTCCAGGACGATGTGATTCTGTTTTTTTACAGCGGCATATGATTTCC
Organism: uncultured Bacteroidota bacterium; assembly: GCA_903887005.1. Taxonomy (GTDB): domain Bacteria; phylum Bacteroidota; class Bacteroidia; order Chitinophagales; family Chitinophagaceae; genus Nemorincola. Next base: position 1,053 of record CAISOH010000339.1, read on the forward strand.
TACTCCAGCCTATTTATTGATATGAACGAAACAATATCAAAAAAAGATCTGATCACATATGCAGCTGCTGTAACAGTGAGGGCTATAAATCTCCACTTTCCACCTCCCAGGCACAAAACAATATACCTGGTAACTCAACACCAATTCGGAAAACTTATTGAGGATATGTATAAGAAGAATATGGGGAGATCCAAGATAAACCCGATTGAGCTGATGTTCTGATGGATATGACCGTGATTAATTTCACTCCAAACCATAATATTTCTGGTTCATCAACTATTTATTATAAACCAAATCAAATGAACAAAACACAACTTTCCAACATTAAACGCCAGCTGTTTGAAATGCTGGTAGCGTCAGGCAAACAAGATAATGATGACTACCAAACTCTTATGGAAACCTTGGATGGTCTTTCATTCAGACATCTTTCATTGGAGCTTTATGCCACCCAACTCGTTGGTGTTATCAATGATATGCTGGATCTGGACGATCTGGCATTTGAACCAGGACAGCTAAACCATTACATACAACAGTTAACTCAATAACCTTATTGTTCGTTTAGGTTTCATACGCCCCAGCCCTTAGAAGCTGGGGCTTGTTATTTACCAGAAGGTTGGTTCATTTGAACCAACCCTTGTTTATATTGATTGAGCTAAGATTGGTAATGATGGTATGAGTTCATAACCCATGGGGTCGATAATTGACTTCTGAAAATATTCCAGAAAAATTTTAAAGAATTGAAACGGATGTCAATGTTGGTGTGTTCTATGGATCCGATATTTCAACGCAAAAACTGGCTCGCCAATTTCTGCGAAAATTGGTTTTTGTATTTGATGTGGCTTAGGTGTGGGGGCGGGGTACTATGCCGAGCAGGGTACTCCCGTATCCCCAGGGCATATTGGCTATATTGGTTATTGCTGTTGATTCCTTTCATGTTGGTTGGTTGTTGCATCCTTAATTATAAGGTTTGATCCACTGATATCAACCTTATAACCTATGCTGCACCTCGTTGTTGGCAGGCAATGCGCTGGTTTTTTGAAAAAAAGTATTCAAACGAACGAAAGAGAGTCAATATCTTTTTGCTTCCTTTTATTGCTCAACGCACACTGGACAAGGGTTTTAGACTGTTTTTTCGTTATTAGGGGTGGTGAGTTTTCTCGGTGTATGTTGGCATTAATACAGCACAAAATGGGGCATAAAATGCTCTTTATTCAATAGTTTAATGAACATTTACCTCAACGATAATGCCCCAAAAACAACAGGGTAAGGGTTATTATCTATATAGATACAGAATTAAGCCATTATCGTTGAGAAAGGAATATTGTATAAATAATCCCCCCCGTTCAATTTGATGGGATATTACACGCTGGTCGGGTACGGGATTAATTCAGTTCTGATGCATGTTTATAAAGAAAGAGACCATGAAACATACACAAATTGATACCACCAATAAAGTAAAAGGTTGGCAATGGTACTTGTAAATTGAAAATAAACCATTGCCTCAAATCTGTGCTGTCATCTGGAGCTTTGACAAATCAAAGCCCTTCTCCTTTAGCCTGGTTATTATACCCTGATAAACAGCATCGCTCATATTCGGTGTCCTGGATAAAATCCATAGATACTTCTTGCTCGGATGGCTCACTACGGCATAGCTATAATCATCTGCCAGATCAATGATCCAATACTTTGCTCTGAACGGAAAAAAGAATTGGACTTTCAGCTTTGCATTACCAGTATTTTTCTCAACGAATGCCTTGCCCTTTATGTATGATTGTTTGCCGTTAATGCTACCTCTGTTGCATCTGTTTTCAACGATTAGATAACCTTTGTTGGTCATGGTATATTCAGCGGTGGTGCAATGGCATCCTTTCTGGAATCTCTGAGGGAACGAAGCTATCTCATACCATTTGCCAGAGTACTTATTAACGTCAACATTGGGGACGGTTTGAACTGGCTGGGCATTTGATGTGACTGACATGATGATTGTGAAAAGAGTGAGTAAATATTTGTTCATTTGTCTATTCTTGTGGCTAAATATTAAATTGCTGTATGGTTGCTTTTTTCGGTGATGTAAGAATAAATATTGTCTTCTACAGGGTTATTCATTGAATACCTGACTTTTACAACCGAAACCTTTTTCCCTTTATCATCTGGCATGGATGTCTGCTCAAAACTATTTTCTATTGGTGTCACATCGCCCATATAATAAAAATCATTTCCCTCATCATTGCTTTTCTTAATAAAAAGAGGAAGGCGCAAGCCAAGTTCCTTATAGTTAATTATAGCCTGGACATCAGGGCTTTGAAGTGTTCTTTTTGACTTTGACATCCATTCAAAATCCGTTGGATTAATAAACCCATCTTCGTATTTTGATGTGCTGGAAATATTCTCATCCTTGTGGTAGTTCACAAATATTGGACAGTTTGTCTTGTCGGAGCTGATAATATACCCACCAACGTTTTGAGCCAGAGGATTTTTATCCCAGTTCAATATTCTAAAGACATCTTTCCTCGAATATTTTCGATATAGAACAAATCCGCCAAAAAACTTAGATCGGCTGAATTGACTATCGAACATCGCAATTGAGTAACTTAGGCTATCGTTTAAAAACTGGAGAAAAACCGAATTTTCACAATTCAATTTAAATTCTGGATCTTGAATTATTTGCGAGTCTTTCTCAATTACGATTCGAGTGTCATATATTTCTCTTATTGTCTTTAATTTCTTGTCTTTATTCTCGGTAACAAATTCGAAATTTAAGTTTGATATACATGAACTTATTGTCCTATCATCAATATCATATTGATACCGTTCCTTTATAATAGATTTAATCTTATCGATGCTAACTGACCCATGATCAATGATCTCCCTTAAAATAATATTTTCTTCAACTCGCTTAGTATTGTTTATTTCATTAGCAAATAATTCCAACAACTTTCTTTGCTTACTGCTCAACTGATCCGAATAGCATTCTTCAATATCTGAGACGAAATTGAAATAAGATCTGGCGTAGTTTACATATAGCTGCGGGTCACGAGATCCATGGTTGATAAAATCAACCATCATGGGGAATCTACCTAATTTGAACTTGAGTAATTTGTAATCATTTACAAGGTCTTTTTTCATCTGCATGTTGGCAGAGTCGATTGCATTGTAAATGCGAGATTCAGTGATTTGATCAAAATTAATTGTTGAAGTTCCAGGAATTAAACTACTACCACTGGAGATTAGTTTGCGCAGAGTGTCTTTATTATATGAGGTATCACCATACAGCGCAATTGGAACCATATAGCTATTCTTGTAGTTCCCGATAAAGTCAATGACAGTAAGGTATTCTTTGTTCGTTATCTTCCTCAACCCACGTCCAAGTTGCTGCACAAAAATTATTGCGGATTGAGTAGGTCTAAGCATTATGATTTGATTGACCCTTGGTATGTCAATACCCTCATTAAAAATATCCACCGTAAAAATGTAGTCTATTTTCTCTTCTGAGACATCTGACTCTAATAAACTTATAGCATGGCTTCTCTCGGATTCAGTATTCTCGCCACTAAGTGCAATTGTTTTATAACCTAATGTGTTTAAAGCATTAGAAAGGTTAAAGCATTCATCAATTCTTGAACAAAATACCAGCCCACGGACATTACCGTCATCACACGAGTATAGCTTTGATTTCTCAATGATATGCCTAATTCTTTCAGACGATGTCAATAGTAAAAAATCGGAATTCTCTTCTAAAACACATTCATTAATTGTAATGTCCGCAACCCCGTAATAATGGAAAGGCGATAGCATTTCTTCTTCCAAAGCCTTGTGCAATCGGATTTCATATGCTATGTTGTAGTTAAACAATTTGAAAATATCCAATCCGTCTGTTCGTTCTGGCGTGGCAGTCATACCAAGTAGAAACTTTGGTGTGAAATGCTTTAGTATTCTTAAATATGATTCTGCGCCAGCTCTATGGGTTTCATCCACCACTATATAGTCAAAATAATCAGGAGCGAACTTGTTCAAATTTTCTTGCCTGGAGATAGTTTGAACTGTTGAAAAAATGAAGTCCTTTTCTACTTCTTTTTGATCACCAGAAAACAGTCCCATTGATTTGGCATCTCCAAAAATTTGTCTGTAGGTGGTCATTGCAGCTTTTGCAATATTTGCTCTATGAACAACAAACAGAAATTTCTTAGGATTAAACCTTCTTACGTCAAAGCCAGATAAAAAGGTTTTTCCTGTACCAGTTGCGGAAATTATTAGTGCTTGTTTCTTTTCGTTAGATCTTAACAGTGAAATATTCTGCAATGCCTCAAGTTGCATTGCATTGGGTTTTATTTTAGTTGCGGTTATTGATAATGGATATGCAGAAACACTATTACTAATTTGACGGATTTTTTGATAGGCATCTTCATACCCAAGGATAAACTGTTCGTCTACAGGAATCGCTTTTTCAAATTCGCTTCTAAACTCTATGAATGATTGATAAACGATGGAGCTTTGATCGGTAGCTGATATTTTTAGATTCCACTCAGTATTTGTACAAAGTGCGCTTGCAGTCAGATTACTGCTTCCAATTATTAAACTGTATATATTGTCGTGCCGAAATAGATAGCCTTTTGCATGAAAGTTACTGTTCGTGGCAATTTTCAGTTCTATATTTTTGAATCTCAGCAATCGCCTTAAGGCTTCGGGTTGTGTGAAATTTAAATATTGAGAAACTAATACCTTACCATTTATTTTTTGTTTTCAAGCAGGATGAGTGTGTTTATTAGAGTTGCTACACCACTTGTTGTTACAAATGCAACAGATAAAAAGAATTCATCGCAAGTCTTTAATTCCTGGTTAATCGTTGTAAGCACTTTCCTTCCAGAACAGGCATCATTCACTAATAGTTTAGGAATGAACTTGTTGTTTGAATGAATTTGCTTGTTAATAAATCCAGTGGTAAGACTGAGAAGAAGTTCACTGTGCATGTTATGGTTTAATCAATTGTTAGCTTTTCCACAATCGGAAGATCCGCTGCTGCCCAATCCAATTTATTCAAGAGGTTTTTGTTGAGCCATTCATAGCTAATGTGTTCGGTGAGCTTCACAACTGGATTCTCACAAGTGCAAATAAAAGAATGCATTGTTAGTTTAAAATCTGGATAATCATGATTCACCGTCAAAAACTTTTCTTTAACGGATATTGCCATGCTCAATTCTTCGTCAATTTCTCTCCTTAATGCACCTTCCTGTGACTCGCCCTGCTCTATTTTCCCGCCAGGGAACTCATATTTAAATGAAATATAATCGAACTTGCTGCGATTTCTTTGAACGCACAGTATTTTATTTTCACGGATTATGATTGCGGCAACAACTTCAATGTGTTTCATTGATTATAAATTTTACAAATCCAATTTATTGCAAATGTAGCATAGTGAGCTTTATTTCTGCAAAGTGATGCCAATGTCGAAACCAGAACTGCATCTATCAACTATAATTCTCGAATTAAATCTTACAATCCAATTAATTCCAACCTTGATTGGAAATAGTTACGAACATCAGGATTCTCGAAATAGACAAAACAGCCCTTCATTCCTCTTGTCATCAGAATTCGATAAATATTCCTTACCAACCGACTTAACTGTTCAGGATTCTTATTCAGACCTTGCTTACCCTTTGTATCTCTATATTCATTCCACTCTGTATAAAACTCGCCCGTTTGGGGATTGTACTTTAAATCATTACCGACAATTACACCAACGTAATCAAACTCAAGACCTTGCGATGTATGGACACAACCGACTTGATTAACACCTTCATTGTTAATTGCCCAAGTTGTTCCAACTTGCCGTGAGTTCCAGGGCATTTCAAATTTGAATTGTGGGATTTTTACGTCATTAACCTGAGAGTTAGAATTACCTTTATCAGCCGCTGTCCACTCCCAAGCGTAGCCTGCCAAAAGCCGAGAATTAAAGCCACTTGCACACTTGTCAGTTATGATCTTTCTTAACTCATTTGGATTATCAATGATTCTAAATTCAAAAGCGTCCTTGTCCCAGCCATCAAAATTGGCAGTATCCTTTATCATTAGAACATCACTAAGCCAATTTATATAACCATTCGCACCTGAACAGCGAAACTGTGCGGTCAACTCTAACTCAATTATTTCAGCATTATGCGCATTGGCAATCCTTGTTATTTCCTTTATTGAGCCAATGTCTTCTGGTCGTATTATTTGATCTTCGTCAACAAAGAATACACTTACTTTAGCCGCATTCACAATATCATCTATCTGATTTTTCCCTTTGTACATAAAGGCTTTTTCATTTTTGAGCCTATGGGCTTCATCAACGATAATAGCATCAAAAATGTCCTTTTTTACACCCACGTATCTACCTGAACCAGTTAATAAATGTCCAACACGACCAGTATCCTTCCCCTTTGTAAGTTTATCTAACATTACTTCACGAAACGATGCATTTGGTGCTACGAAAACAGTGTTTCTGTCTTTTTTTAATAGTCCACCAAGGAGACTCATTGAAATAACGCTTTTTCCTGTACCTGGTGCTCCATTTATTATTATTACTGTCTTTTTGATCGCATTCAATGCCGTATGCATGGCTACCTCATAAGCTACTTTTTGATCCTCAAGCAAATGGAATTCCTGGTTTCCTTTGAACAATCCAACAACGTGCTGTATTAACTGTTTGCTTGGCTTAATGTTTCCATTTTCAATGAGGTATAAAATTTCTTTCCCTTTGCCAAAACCTACATGCCGTTTAATAAACAACTCAAGTTTCTCTTGATCTTCCTGAAAATAAATTGGCGAGTCTTCGTAATATTTCTGATAAGAAGTTTCCGTTAAAGGTTCTGGGTTTCTTTTACCATAGTTGTGCAAGTATGCACAGGAATATGGTTTAATCGCATTGGTATAAACATTTTCATTAAAATCGGATAGGTATTGCTTGTAATTATGAGCTTGAACAGATGGGTGCTCAGAATATCTGCCATTATAATAGGGAGTAAGAACCATGTCCTTGATTGGGGTACTCTGAGCTTCCTTCCATTGTTTCAATTCAACAATAATAAAATTCTTGCTACCAGATTTATCTTCACCTGATACAATAAAATCTATTCTTAAATTAGTGGATGGTAAACCATATTCAATCATGACTCCACAATCATCCGCAAGTTCAGAGTTTCTTATAATATTGCCCATGAATTGCATAGAGTTAATCCAAGAATTCTCCTCGCTGATATTAAAGTTCTTTTTGCCTGTCTTCTTAAAGAATGAATCTTTAATAATGTTTGAAATCTGATTTTTGCTGACATCAGTTAAAAACCCCTTTGAAGTATTTGAGTAAACAATCATAGCTCAGTGTATTTTTTTGAGTTACCCTTAGCTTTATCTACAGGGTACTTCATTGAGTTTTTTTGAATCTTCTCTAAAATAATTTCCTTTACATCCAGATTGTATTTCTCAGCCAGCAAAAATGCATATGCAAATACATCTGCTAATTCTTCTTTCACTTTGTCAATATTCGCATCCTCTGGGTTCTTCCATAAAAACTGTTCAAGTAACTCACCAGCTTCAACATTGATTGCTAAAGCTAAGTCTTTGGGATTATGAAATTGCTCCCAATCTCTTTCATTTCTAAACTTCAATAACTCATCAACTATTTGCTTTATTTCATTCATTTGAAATGGTAAATTAAGAATCAATAATTAACGGTACAATTCCAGGAAACAATTCTCATTTTTTCATTTCTTAAATAGTTGTTGAGCTAATTTATATTCTTCATTAAATGGCAGTTGCAACTTCTCAACCAATTCTGGTATGGCGAGTGCCCAACTAACATAATAATATGCAAGCAAATGATTGCCACTGAATTTTTTGCCAGGCACCAGGTGCAGAGAATAGTCTTTGCCATCTGGGCTTATTCCTTGAGTACCCAGCCGTGCGATTTCGTAAGCAATTTCCTTTATTCTGTTCCCTGGTATACCCTTGAAGTATTCTAAAGCATCAACCATAAACATAGCTACAGCCATATTGGTACCAATCGCTTTTTGAGACTCAAGGAACTTCTTCATTTCCTTTTCCTTTCCAGGGTCTTTGGTATTTATGCCATATGGATCTTTTTCAATTGAAGTTAGCAGACTGTCAATATTGGTTCTTTTATTTCGGTACTCATCTTCATTCATCAACTCGAAATATCTTTCCAATTTCATATCCTCAGCCCAGTGCATCACTAATTCATATTCCTCGCCTGGTTGCCTGTCTTCTCGGTATTCTAAGTATTCGTTGTAAAACTTATTTGCTTGATTCAACTCAAGTGGAGTTGCTTTAAAATCATTGATGATGTTTATGCCATATAGTTCGTTGAAATGAATTGCGGAAATTAAATTGAACAATTTGCTTTGTGATAAAACACTTTTAGGTGATAGCTCAACTATTTTTTTATCGGTAACTGCATGAAGTGCTTCCTGATTCAAGTTGTAAAGAGACAGGAACTGATACGGTTTAAATTCAGGGTATTTTTTAAATAGAAAATCTTCAATAAATAAATCAATTGGGGTGTTATAAATCTGCCTGTTTATGCCATCAAAGAGGTCATTAGAATACTTGGCTAAAGATTCTTCTGAAATCCCCAATTTATTCAAGCGTTTTAGGTCTGATTCTATGTTCTTAATAAAAACCGCTTTCTGTTGTTGGGTAGAAATAAATAATTGGTTCTCATTTATTTTTCTTGCTTCGAATATAAAGTCAAGATGCACCAGTTCGTGCATTACCAAGTGCTCAATAGCTGGGTACGAAGGTTTATATTTTACCAAATGGCTTTCTCTACCGTAATTCTCAGCAAGTTCCATTTTTGCCGCAGTAGGTAAATTTTCATCAGTTTGGATTTCAATAATCACTTCACCTTCAAGCTCTAACTGGTTCTTATAATCACTGATAGTTTTTCTCCCAACGCCAGATTTAATAATAGTTTGACTGACCTTGATTGCTTGTTGTAGGCTTGTTTGATACAAGCCATCCCTCTTTCCATTCGCTTTTATTGCTTGTAGAGCACTCTGGAATGCCGATTGTAAGTCTCCCTCCATTTCACTTGCTAAGGATAATGCATAATGGGTATTAGGATAATTTGGATTAATCCTAAGTGCATCTTGAAAGTACCTTTTTGCTTGTTTCAACTTTCCTTGCTGCATTAAATTCGCACCAATGTTGTTTATGGCAATGTTATCCTTAGGGTTAATCTTTACAGCTTGGTCATAGTATTTGAGTGCAGTTTCAATATCATTTTTGTATTTCGCAAAAATATTCCCCATCATGAGTAGCGCAAAGGAGTTCTTTGGATTCCATTTAAGTGCATCTATAAGAGAATTAATTGCTTCTTCCTGACCACCTTCCTCGGAAAGAATTTGACCAAAGATTCTGTGATATTCAGAGTTTGATGGGTTCTTTTGAATTAGGTTTGATAATATCTTTTTTGCTTCATTGAAATTCCCCTTTTCACATAATAAAACAGCCCTTTTGTAATCACTATCTTGAGATTCAATAGTTTTGGTGTCTATTTCGATGTTTATCCAACCATCTGCAATTGTCACCTTAGGTTTGAAAGCACCATAGGTATAATACCTTTCCAACTCATCTTTAAGAGCATCAAAACTCCCTTCATTATTCTTTGCATTAGGGAATAATTCAAACAGAAAATCCTCAATTTTATGTACTATAATCATATACAACTTGTAATTGTGTAAAGGTAATCTGATAAACGTGATTTCTAAACGTTATAATACCCCTTCCCTGGAATTAGATGCCTTACACCACCGCTTGGGTTGGCAACGTCATTTTCTCTCCTCGGAATAAGGTGGGTGTGGCAATGAAATATTGTTTGCCCAGCGGTCTTGCCACTATTGATGCCAATATTGAACCCAGATATGCTTTTATCGTAGATTCTATACCATTGATAAATCCTGAGGAGTTTGCATTAATAATATCAATCATCTTTGAGTAATAATCACTATTGCCGCTGGTACTTACAGAGCTTTCTGTTGTATTTGAGTTTGATTTTGCATTTTCCTCCAGCACTAAAGTTGATGTGCTCGTCACAGTGCTCCCATTTAAGAACTCACTTATATCTCTTTGAGCTTTTACCTTAGCCACACGGTCACCGTCTCGGCTTACACCATTCGGCAACTCAATTACACACACTAAAAAGTCATGTCGTTTTAGCTTCACTAACCTAACACCAGTAAAATGTCTTTTCTCATATATGGACAGTATTTTTTCTGTGTTTTTATTTGATTTGGATATATTAAAATTTTGAGACCTAACATTAATTGAAACCAACGTTAGGAACAAACATAGTAGTCCAAACTTCATGCACCTAAATAGAAAATTGATAATTTTTGGCAGCTCCATTTTTAAATTTTTATAAGTGATTTTTGATGTTGTTTTTAAGTAGTTCAAAAATTAATCAAAAAGTAAACACCCCATCAGATAATTTGTATAAAGTAATATTTAAAATTGGTGAGTATATCGTGAAACGCAAATTTAGTCCAACATGGTAGTCAACTTTAGTTCCCCCTTTATACAAAAAGTAAACACTCTTCTTAAAAATCTCTTTCGAGCTACAATCATATTACTTTTGCCTCGTGACACGTCCCAGACTATGGTTTAGCGCACTAATTCTCTTTTTTTTATCGGTGGTTTCCTGCACCAATACTAAAGAGAGTAATAGCCCCAGAACTGCTCTTCTTAGCCAGATTAGCACGGATATTAATGCTATAGTCGATAGCATAAGCCAGCATGAATCTCTGGACACCCTTATCTGTTCAGGCTTTTCCGAGATCAGCTATAAAATCATGGATGACTCTTTAGCTCTTGACAATACCATAGAAAAAAGATTACGTTACAGTAAACTGTGCATAGATAACGGCAACTTTGAAAAGGGACTCAAATATCTTAATGGGGTAAACAGTAAAAAATACAGATTCGATATTCTCTCATTGAAACTGGAGGCTGGGTTAGATGATAAGTACCAGTTTAATAGACTTTATTTAGATTCCTTGAATCAGGAATTGCAACAGAACTATTCCCAAGAAAAAGAGATTATATACCTAAGCTATGTGGCTAAAGATCTTCACAATTATTTTCATTTCAAGGAAGCAATCGCCCTAAATGAGAAGATCATAGACAGCATGAATAAATACCATATAGCTGGCTATTACTTAGCTACTATTTACAGAAGGCTGGGAAATAGCTATAGTAACGTATATCGTTACAAAAACGTTCCCTGGTCGATGCCAAGGGAAAATTGTTATGCTAAAGCCTTGTATTACTATAGTAAAGAAAAGGAAATACTTAATCGAATGCCAAATGTTAGTCCTACCAGGATTGCGTTAAATAATATAACAACAGCAATGTTAATACTGGGGAAAAACCGTTTTGCTGCCAAGCAACTGCTATATCAGGCACTTTCGACCTTGGTGGTTGCCCAAGACAGCGATTATATAATTACACGTGATCCTGTTTACACTACTATAGCGATTAGCCAGTTAGCTGAAAACATTGACTGCCAGCAAAATCCATGCTCTTTAACAGAGGTTGACACTTTAACCGCCATTAACCAGAAAGCCATTAATCAAAGGGTTATTCTTTCACTAAATTCAGGGGATGGGATTGACATCAAAGTTTACCATCGATGGCAGGGCAACCAAAAAACCAGAAATCTCATCAGAGTAAAGGATAGCATAATAAATAACGGCAAACTCAATTCACTGGAGACACTAACCATTTCCAACTACGGCAAATACCCCAACCTTACTGTAATACCAACGATCAAAAGTATCTTCGGTAATGATGCTGAAAAGGCGGTTAAAGCCTGGTCATTGTTACATGAGATCAAGTTGTTGGAAACCCTACGGCATAATAAACAATACATCAATTTTGCCACTAATTATCTACATCGGTTAGATGCATATTTCAAACCAATTATCGGAAGTGTAAACATGCGGGTGATTTGTAAAAGTGAGCTTGACCAGCTAATTAAATACTGTGGGAGCAATAATTCAGCGATATTAGATTATTGCATACTTAATACAAACAATACATCAAGAAATGGCTACTTAATATCAAACCTTATCGATTCAACGGGTATTAAAACATCCGTTAGGCTAATAGAAAATGTTTTAAGGGATGACACCATTAATCATCTTCAACAGTTGATGATGCATGATAGCGTTATAGCTTATGAGTTGTTGGCAAATAAGGTCTACAACGCAATAGGCTTAGGCGATGTAAAGGTTAAAGAATTGATCATCTGTGCAGATGAACAACTGGAAAAGATACCTTTTGAGGCTCTTGTAACATTGAACAACCATTCGAAGAAATGGAAGGACTTATCTTATGTGAGCAATAGTAAGTCATTAAATTACATACCCAATTTGCAGGTACTACTCAACAATGAAGAAAGAAAAGCCGATGCACAAATCAATGTTTTGTTTTCAGATGAAGACAATGCTATTCTCCCGTATAATTCCGACTTCATTTCCAACTTGGAATCTACATTATCGTTCATCCACTGAGATATTTTAATATAACTATTGCCGTCCTTATGCATCTGGTCGATGGTATCAAACAAGAATTGTTGATAGTCTGAGTAGGGTGCCGTCCAGAGGGTGGCTGAATAGTAGTCAACAGAAAGAC
>CAISOH010000340.1 GCA_903887005.1 uncultured Bacteroidota bacterium
ATATTATAGGGAAACGGGAAGAAAATGATTGAATTTCCAATGGAATTAAATAATTGGTTTTCAAACTGGAATTTTTTTCTTTCCTTGGTTTGTCTTGCTGACCAATCTACCCGATGGTGTATTATTACTTCAGGGAAGTACTTAATCTTCCATCCATTTATAGAAGCCTTTATAGCAACATTAGTTTCTTCTCCATATCCACGAATCCATTTTGGAAAACCTCCTGTTGAATCATAACAACTTTTTCTTATGGCAAAACCACATCCTATAAAATCACTACAATAAAATTCCCTTTCGACCTTGATTGTATTATAATCAATTATTGGTAACTCTTTACTCCAAAGGATTCTAAAACTTAAAATGCCCAAATCCGGCTCATTTATAAATTTTTCTTTTATTAATTCTAAAAAGTTATCAGTCAATGGATTAGCATCGTCATCAATACTAATTAAATATTCCCCTTTTGCATGTTGAAACAATTCATTTCTCGCAGGACTACAGCCTAAATTCCTATTTGACATAAACCAAATAACATTTGGATATTTATCTTTTAATAAATGTGTATCATCATCGCTCTTATCTATATATACTAAAATTTCCAATCTATTATTTATCAAAGTATAAATCATTGAAAGCGTAAGATCAAGATCCTCTTTACGATTTCTGGTGACAATAACTATAGAAAAATCCATTACTATATAATTAAAATATTAAGATTTTACGATACAACTTAGCTCATTCCAAATTCTATCGTTGACTTTATTCACAGGGTGTAAAATAACCTTTTGAGCCCATAATTTTGCCTGCTCAATAGTGTCTTTTAGATTTCCTGTTAATAAGTCATTAATTACTTGCTTATAATCATCTGGACTATTAATCCAGTATATAGGTTTGAGTCCAATTAAGGTATCGAAGTGGACAAACTTATAACAATCTGATATCTGCCAGTCTGGGCTTTCAACTAATTGATAATTTATGTAACAAGCTACTTTATTAAAAAAAGAGGCATCTATAGCAATAGTACTTCCAACATTAATTACTACTTCGGAATGAAACAACAAATTCTTTAATAGACTAATATCTCCCTTTAATGGGTAGGCTTGTTGCCAATTCTCTTGTTCAGAGGTTCCCCATAAAGGTTTAATTTCAGTAACTATATCGCAATATGCATTAATAATTGCATCATAGCGATCACTAAAATCAACTGGGCATCGTCGGAAAATAACCTTAAATTGGTTGGAAAGTTCCTTATTAATTTCTTCCACCGCAACGCATAGGTCTTTCAGATAAATATGATCAAAAGGTGAGGTTGTAACATCATCGCCTGTAAAAAACATATATTTTACTGAGTGATCAAGCGAATATTTATTAAAAAAAACTTCTCTTTCCAAAATATCTTCATAATTAATATGGCTAGAGAATTGAGGTGTACCTGTTACTTTAATAGTGTCATTACCAATATGTGGATAATATTGCTTTAGTTCCTTCGCCATATAATCACTCCAAACAAAAAAATAATCTGATTTATGGATTTTAGTTGCCTTTGGTAAATTATCCCATGAAAATATATTTGTTACTGTTAGAATATTTTGTTTTTCCGCAGCCATAATTAACGGAATGTTAGTAACAGCTCTTTGATTTGTAAACATGATCAAATCAATCTTTTCAATTTCCAATATTGCAGCAAGCTTTTTGCATATTGGCGTTTTTCTTACAATTTTATATATTTGTTCTTCTAATTGCAATAATTGTCTTTCTGAAGTTGTCTTTTTTATATACCATTTTACATAAGCGTTCTTTAATTTTGTTTTCCACCCCTTAGTTTTATTGTTAAAAATATATTTATAATATATCTGTCTATCAAATTTTTTTGCGAAAAGATATAGTTCGGCATGATTCTTAGCACTTTTCAAAAGATCAACTCTAAAGTCCATTGAATAATTTGGAAATTCAATTATCTTGCAATTTTCTAATTCTAAAGTAAAAGATACATTTTTTAGAATAATTACTTCAAAACCATTTCTCGAAGCATTCTCAACAAATTTAGAATATATAAAATTTCTACAACCAACACCATCTGATATATATAACAATAATTTTTTCTTCATAATACACCATAATATTAATTATATAACATTGAGATAACTAACCACTTTTATTATCTTAATAACAATTCAGAAAAGCATTATATTTATCTTAATTCATTTTTAGGCAAATTATTTGTATTAAACAACATAACTTTGGTTATTTCTATATATTGAATTTTGCTTCATCCATATTATAACCTTTTCTAGTCCATCATGTATATTATATTTTGGCGACCAACCTATTAGTTGTTCTGTTTTACTGTAATTACAAACCAATTTAAAAACTTCACTTTTTTCAGGTCTGATCCTTTGTTTGTCTTCTACAACATCTTTATTAGTACCAATAATTGCTTGAATCATATTGGTAATCTCACCAATAGTATATCCTTTGCCAGTACCCAAATTTAATGTTTCACCAGAAGTATTATTGCTCGCTGCAGCCATCAGAAAACCTTTGGCTGTATCTTTTACAAAAAGCATATCCCGAACAGGTGCTAATGATCCCAGGGTAATCACATCTGAGTATAGGGCTTGATTAATAATAGTGGGTATTACTGCTCTTAATGATTGACGAGGTCCATAAGTATTGAAAGGACGTACAATGCAAACCGGAACATTAAATGACAAAAAATAACTTTCGGCAATTTTATCAGCCCCAATTTTGGTAGCACTATATGGCGATTGTCCTTGCATAGGGTGCTTTTCGTCAATAGGCGCATATATTGCAGTGCCATAGGTCTCAGAAGTAGATGTAATTATTAATTTGGAAATATCGTTTTTACGTGCAGCTTCAAGCATATTCAATGTTCCGGAAATGTTAGTTGCGACATATGCGGCAGGTGCTATATATGAATATGGAATACCAATTAAAGCAGCTAAATGCAACACTACATCAAATCCTTCTGTTAGTCTTTGCATTTGAAAACTATCTACTATATCTCCAAACTCAATCTTTATATTATTTAATATTTCAGACCTTAAATATTGCAAATTACCGATTGAGGATAACGCATTATAATGAACTAATGC
>CAISOH010000341.1 GCA_903887005.1 uncultured Bacteroidota bacterium
AAATTGTGCATTGTTTAATATGCAAGACTTTGCGGCCTTGATTTTATAATTTACTTATTATCAATTCATTAGTCTTGGCGGCTTTGCGCCTTTGCGAGAAACCTATTTTGCACATTTATATCCGGTGTGAAGTATAATTGACATTGGCTTTTAGTTAAGACTTTTAGAAGTACATTACCCCATCACCAGTTATATATTACTCAATTCAAATAAAAGGCATAAGGTAATGGCTCAACTGCCAACTGCCAACTGTAAACTGTAACTACTTATCGTCATTGAATTTTTTAGTAGTAGTGGTTTTCCTGTACTTTAGTTTGAAGTGGTTTTCCCTTGCGTATTTTTCTATCTCAAGGGTATTGCCAAAAGTGTCATCTCCATAAATATATACAAGCTTACCCTGTAGTTTCTTAAAGATTTTAGCAACCAGTGGGGCCCTTTGATTTTCGTACTCAATATCATATACTTCAAGTTTCCCGGCAAGTTTTGAATTGACTACATTGAAGTAAGCATAATACTTTACGCCATTTGCGGTAAAAAATGTTACAAATGATTTAGGCGCAAGTACTGGATCGCTCAGATAAGTGAATTTAGAAAGAAAATTATCAAAATATTCAATGATTGGTTTGTAGGCAGTAAGGTCTTTTATAATTCCGTTTTTAATTAATAAATAATTCTTTAATAAAATATCATAATCCCGGTCGTTATAAACAGAATCATAATACTCTACGATAGCAAATTTTTTGGTCTCCAGTTCATGTGTGATTTGGGTATATTTTACATTTTCCAGGTCCAGTTTTCCCTGGTCTTCTGTTTTAATATACACCATAGGGCCTTTTTGCTCATTGCATTCGCGTGCCAGCCAGGTAGCTTTTGCACCATCGGCTGTTTTATACAAAGCAAGTGATACATCAATAGACTGATAATAGTTGAGATTGCCTTTTTTATCTAAGGAAGGGACTTTTGCATTTTTGATTTGCAGGTAACCCCAGGTATTATTTGAATACTCATTCACCTTGCTTCCCCTGTCAGATAACTCCTTCTTATTGCTTACAATAAAACCTCTGAGGTCGTGGCCATTATTGTCATAAACAGCGCACTCCGCGCAGGGGAACTGGTTATGGACCACAAGCTGAGCATTAGACCTGCCAGCAGGCATACAAAGAAGTAATAGCGCAGTTATTTTAATAGTATTAAGCGTCATATCCGCAATATTAATTTAAATAGTAGAAAGTAAGGAACGTTGACAAAATAAAATCCACTAAGTTGGATAGTTATTTTTCTTTTATGCGAGGCGCAAAATCCGCGAATAGCCAACCTATTTAAGGACTTTTGCAACGAAGCAGAAATGGAAAAGAACAGTCAAATTGGTGGATTTTATTTTGTCATCGTACCTGTGTGCCAATTTAAGCAGCCAAATTAATAAAACTATTGAATAAGAAAGGCATAATTTTAAAATTCTGTACAGCACAGCCTTATCCACTCCCTTATCAGCTTCTCTGCCTCTGCACTAACATCTTGTTTATAGTTCTGAAAAAAAAAACAAAAGTGCCAAAGGAATACTTCCCAAGGGTAATATAGCAACTTTTCATTCGCTCCCTTTGCGGTCTTGTTTTTTTATAAGTAAACTGTTATCAACAATTGTGCTTTGCATCTTGGCGCCTTTGCGATAAACTTTTTATACATAAATTTATCCCTTGTGCAGTATAGTACAGGAACCAGGACAAATATAACCATAAAATAACAATTATTTATACTGCATACTTTTTTAACTTTTAAGTTTGTGTTTTAATTTATCTTTGCGCCTTTAAAAAACCACTTATATATGTCGAATCGTACATTCACGATGATCAAGCCGGATGCGGTAAAAGCCGGTAATATTGGGAATATCCTGCAAATGATAAATGCTGCAGGCTTTCGTATTGTTGCTATGAAATATTTAAAGATCAGCAGGCAGCAGGCTGAAACTTTCTATGAGGTACATGCAGCGCGCCCCTTTTACGGCGAGCTGACTGAATTTATGAGCAGCGGCCCTATAGTTGCAGCCATACTGGAAAAAGACAATGCAGTAGCTGATTTCCGTAAATTGATTGGCGCTACCAATCCCGCCCAGGCAGAAGAAGGCACCATCCGGAAAAAGTATGCCGCTTCCGTAGGTGAGAACGCAGTTCATGGCTCCGACAGCGATGAAAATGCTAAAATCGAAGGTGATTTCTTCTTTAGCGGTTTAGAAAGGTTTTAATTGCAGTTGCTTGTTAAGATCAGAAAGTCTAAGTCGCAAGAATAATGTATTAAAGAAATACCCCCTGCAAAAAGGGGGTATTTCTTTTGGGGTAAAGTTGCTAAATGGGTTCTAAGTAACAACAAAAATGCCCCGCACAAAGCAGGGCATTTTCACATTAAATATTATCACATTTTCACATTAAAGTTAGTTCTGTTTAGGCGACATAGTATTTTTTGCTTCTATACTCAAGGTCGCATGTGGCACAGCGCGAAGGCGTGCTTTATCTATCAGCTTACCTGTTACGCGGCATATTCCATAAGTCTTGTTCTCAATGCGTACTAATGCCTTTTCCAGGTGGTTAATGAATTGTATCTGGCGGCTGGCAAGCTGTGCGAGTTGTTCACGCTCCATTGCCCCTGAACCATCCTCCATATTCATATATCTATTTTCTGTATCTTCCGTCCCGGCCTCATCTTTTCTTGTAATAAGTCCATGAAGGTAATGCAATTCTTTACGGGCGGCATCAAGGCGGCTGGTGATGATTTCCCTGAACTCATTCAGATCCTCGTCGCTATAGCGATATACGGGGCCTTGCTGCTGTTCCGGCTCATCAAGAATAGACCTGTAAGTCTCCGGCTTGTAAGAGACCATAGTATTGTCGAATTCCTTTGGCCCTTTTGATTTATTTTCGAGGCGGCGGTGAGCAATTACAACATTTGGCTTTTTCTCTGTAGAACGTGCTACAGGTGTAGCCATTGGCCGTGGGGTAGCAGGATTTATCTTAACAGGCATTTGCGTAAGGGTTGCCTTCTTTTTCACCGGAGGTTTTTTCGCATGGGGCGGTTTCACCGGAACTTCGTGCTTTACTGCCGGTTCCGGCTTTGCAACTGGTTTAGCCGGAGTTTTTGCAACTGGTTTAGCTGTAGCTTTTACAATTGGCTTTGCAGGTGTTGTTTTTTTGGCTACTGCTACTGGCGCCGCTTTTTTGGGCGCTGCTTTCTTAAGGGGTGCTGCTTTTTTTGCTGGTGTGGTATGCTTGCTATTATTCTTATTCACAGTCTGTTTGTTGTTATTTGTTTTTATATTATTTGTTGTGGTTGATTTTACCGGGGCTTTCTTAGCCGGAACGACCTTTGCCACAGGTTTGGCCGGAGCTTTCTTAGCCGGAACCGGAGCATTCTTTGAATGCCCATTCTTAGCCACCGGTTTAACAGGAGTCTTTTTTGCAGGAACAACTACTTTACCGGCTGATGCTGCATTTTTAATTACAGGTTTGGCTGGTGCCTTTCCATTGGCCATAGCTTTTTTAACGGGCGCAGCATTTTTAACGCCAGGAATGGGTTTTAAGCTTTTTGACGGCTTGGCTGCCTTCTTTATATTTGTAGCCATGGCTTTAATGATTTTTAGATATGAACATTTTAAGCATTAGATCATTAATCTCAATTTCAACTCCATTATCTATTTGCGGCACTATTTTTATACTATCAGCTAAAATTTCGGCGCAAATATAATCATAATAATGAATTATTGTACTTCTAAATGGCTTAATTTCTTCAATATCTACCTGTATCCGGTCGTTAACCTCAAAACCACTGTCTTTTCTTATCTTCTGGATACGGTTTACTAGTTCCCTTGCATTACCTTCTTCCCTGAGTTCCGGGGTAAGGGAAATATCTAAAGCAACTGTCAGATTGTCTTTATTTGCTACTGACCATCCGGGTATATCTTCGGCTATTATATCCACGTCTTCAATCATTATCTCCACCTGCTCATTACCAATGTCCAGGAAGAAATTTCTTTGCCTTTCGAGTGATCTGATATCCTGCTGGTTCATTTGCCCGATAGCGGCTGCCACACTCTTCATTTTGGCTCCCATACGGGCGCCAAGTGTCTTAAAGTTTGGCTTTAATTTCTTCTTAATAAATCCTTCTGTATCAGATAAATATTCTATTAATTTTACGTTTACTTCATTCTTGATCAATTCCGCTACAGCAGCGATTTGCTCCTGGGTATGCACATCCAGAACGGGTATCAATATCCGGTGTAAGGGCTGGCGGACTTTAATATTTACTTTTTTTCGTATTGACAATACAAGCGAGGATATATCCTGCGCCAAACGCATACGTTCTTCCAAATCTGTATCTATTGCGTTTTCATCTGCAACCGGGTAATCTGCCAAATGTACAGATGATGACTCGTTATATTTTGTAATATCATTCAGGTTACGGAAGAGCCAATCAGCGAAGAAAGGGGCTATTGGCGCCATTAATAAGGCTAATGTTTCCAGGCATTCATATAAAGTCTGGTAAGCGCAAATTTTATCATGCTCATATTCGCCTTTCCAGAACCGACGGCGGCACAGGCGCACATACCAGTTGCTCAACTGCTCGTCGAGGAAATACTCCATAGCCCTGCCCGCCTGGGTAGGCTCGTAGTCTTCCATGTAAGCGGTAACATCCTTTACCAGCGTCTGGAGAGCCGATAATATCCACCTGTCTATTTCAGGGCGTTTGGCAATCGGTATATAGGTTTCTTTGAATGTAAAATTATCAAGATTTGCATACAGGGCAAAGAACTGGTAGGTATTATATAGTGTTCCAAAATACTTCCGCTGAACCTCTCTAATCCCTTCTAAATCAAATTTTAAGCTATCCCATGGCGATGCATTGGTTATCAGGTACCACCGGGTGGCATCAGCACTGTATTTTTCTATGGTCGTGAATGGGTCAATTACATTGCCCACTCTTTTGCTCATCTTATTTCCGTTCTTATCCAGCACCAGTCCGTTGCTTACTACCGTCTTATACGCTACGCTATCGAACAGCATAACGCTTAAGGCGTGTAGCGTATAAAACCATCCTCTGGTCTGGTCCACCCCTTCGGCTATAAAGTTGGCAGGGAAATTTTTCTTAATATCTTTTTTAGTATGTCCGTCAAACGGATAATGTATTTGCGCATATGGCATTGCCCCGCTGTCGAACCAAACATCTATCAGGTCAGGCTCGCGGCGCATGGGTTGCCCGCTGTCTGATACTAATATGATCTGGTCAACGAATGGTTTATGCAGGTCCAGGTCTTCCTTCTTAGTTGGCTTGAACGTCAAAACTCCTTCGGCATGACCATGTTCCACTGCCGTTACTTCCTGTTCCAGTAACTGGTTAAGTCCCAATACTTTATTCGCTTTCTGCGCTTCCTGTATCAGTTCATCTATGCTGCCGATACATTTCATGGAGCCATCATCACTTACCCAGACGGGCAGGGGCGTACCCCAAAACCGGCTGCGGCTCAGGTTCCAGTCCACCATATTCTCTAACCAGTTGCCGAAACGGCCTTCGCCGGTAGCCTTTGGTTTCCAGTTAATGGTCTTGTTCAGTTCTATCATCCTGTCCTTTACGGCAGTAGTTCTTATGAACCAGGCATCGAGGGGATAGTATATGATAGGTTTATCTGTTCTCCAGCAATGGGGGTAGGTGTGTTCGTATTTTTCTACTTTAAAGGCATGTCCGGTTAGTTTCAGCTTTACAGCTATGTCCACGTCCACATCTTTATAGTCAGGGTCATTCTTATAATCTTTTACATATCTGCCGCTGAACTCCCCGGTATAGTCGTTGAACTTACCTTCCTTGTCCACCATCGTCAGTATGCCAATATCATTCTTTTTTCCTACCCGATAGTCATCAGCGCCAAAAGCCGGAGCGGTATGTACGATACCTGCACCATCCTCAGTAGTTACGAAGTCGCCAAGGATAACCCGCCACGGATCGCCGCCAGCTACCTCACGGGTATTTCCGTCAAATGGCAGCAATTGGTCATAGCGAAGGCCTTCCAGTTCGCTGCCCTTGAACTCCGCAATTATTTTCCATGGAAGCACCTTGCTTTCACTCGTATATATCGTGAAATCAGACTCTTGCGCGTCTTGTTTGAAGTATTTGTTTAACAGCGCTTTAGCCAGAATGACGTTTGCCGGCTGGTGTGTATATGGGTTGAAAGTCTGTACTAATACATAATCAATATTTGGCCCTACGGTAAGTCCGCAGTTGCTGGGCAGTGTCCATGGGGTAGTAGTCCATGCCATAAACGAGACAGCCGCCGCCTTATCAGCTTCTATCAATCCACCACCAATTGGCATTTGTATGAATGGCTCCCACGCATTTCTTGCCAGCTCATGCAGACGTGTTTGCAATGGATTCATTGGCGTTCCGCTCTTCGCTCCCCGCACTCCCGCACTTGTTACTCCCGCCAGGGAGAACATTGCCACTACCGTTGTATCCTTTACATCCTTATAAGTGCCGGGCTGGTTCAGCTCATGACTGCTGAGTCCGGTACCGGCTGCGGGTGAATATGGCTGTATGCTGACACTCTTATATAACAGTCCTTTTTCATAAAGCTGCTTCAGCGCCCACCACAGTGTTTCTATATATTCATTATCAAATGTGATATATGGGTCGGACATATCCACCCAATAACCCATCTTTTCCGTAATCTCTTCCCACTTATCCTTATACCGCATCACTACCTCTCGGCACTTCTTATTATAATCTTCTACACTTATTTTTTTGCCAATATCTTCTTTGGTGATGCCCAGTTCTTTTTCCACGCCAAGTTCCACAGGCAAGCCGTGGGTATCCCAACCGGCTTTGCGGGGCACCTGGAAGCCCTGCATGGTCTTATAGCGGCAAACCAGGTCTTTAAGGGTACGGGAGATAACATGATGAATACCCGGCATGCCGTTAGCGCTGGGCGGCCCTTCGTAAAATACGAATGGCTCTGCCCCTTCTCTCAGATCAATACTCTGCTGAAAGCACTGTTCCTCTTTCCACTTAGCAAGAAATTCCTGCTCTATGGAAGGCATGTTCAAACCTTTATATTCCGGGTAGTTGGCCATTTTTTATAGTCGAAAGTAAAAGGATAGTAGTTAGTAGATAGTAATTAGTAGATAGAGGAAAATCTGAATAAAAAGAATGCAGAATTACCCACAACCTAATAAAAATGTGCGCAAAGGTAGGGGGTATTTTTGGATTTTGGCTTGTAAGATTGTGTTAATGTGATTAGCTGATTAGATGATTAGCTGATGTGATGATCTGATGATTAGCTGATTGTGGAATGTGGATGTTGATTAATGATTTATTGGTAGCACCCCGATAGTGGATGCCATGTTTGTAGTAAATGTAATATCTCCGCCCACGCACCCCGTATGATGGTGCAACAATTAGCGATAGTTTTTTGTAATATTTTAAACGAGTTCGCCAATCAGATATTGTCTGCTTTAATGACGTAAGCAGCGTTTAAGACCTGCCCTTCCTCAAAAAAAGACAATCTTATTTTATGCCAACTATATGTATATACATGTTAAAGATGACCAATAACATGTTTTTTTATGACCAAAATCATATGGGGGGGGGTAAAAATATAAATAATAACCCGTGTCTTTACGATAAGACAAGTGGAGTCCAGAGACCACATTAAAAACGGAGTAATTTCAATAACCTTTTAAAAATGAAAAAAATACTTGTATTTGTACTTAGTCTTATTGTTATTAGTTTGTCTTGTAAAAAAAGCAGCACTCCGCCCAGTAATAATAACGCTACTAATTACTTTTCAGATACGTCTGAAAAAGCTACAGGTGTGGATACTTTATCATATGGGATAACATTTCCATTTATTGAGGATAGTATCAATTCCTTGGCTAGTTTAAAAACCACCTATACCAGTTCTCATATTATAACGATGCCTCCTTCTCGAGATCAGGGTAAGATTGGAAGCTGCGTAGCTTGGGCAGTCGGTTATGGTTTGATGAGTGCGGAATACCTTCGTAAAAACGGTGTTTCTTCCTTTAGTGGTTATGATAATATATTTTCGCCGTTATATATATATAATCAACTGTGGGAAAAAACATTCGACAATAAAAACATTAGTACGGGCATAAGCATAGTCAAAGCACTACAGTTGGTTAAGCAACAGGGCTGTTGCCAATGGAAATATATGTCTCCTGATGAAAAATCAATCAATGATATACCATTAAGTGATGCAACAGCAGATGCCTCTAAGCACAAGTTTACCAGAATTTTTCGGTTCAAAACATATGACGTAGATATAATGAAAGAAGTTTTATTTAAGAATATTCCCATAATAATAAGTGTGCATATTAATAAAAGCTTTCAGCAAGGCAATATGGTTAATTTTAAAAAGGTGAATAATAGATTTATATGGAATCTTTTTGGGCCGGAACCATATATGGGCAGTCACGCTATGGTGATTTGCGGCTATGATGACTCAATAAAAGCGTTTAAGGTGCTTAATAGTTGGGGCCCCACATGGGCAAACGATGGATCAGTATGGATTGACTATGATTTCCTGGGCACAGTTCTTAACC
>CAISOH010000342.1 GCA_903887005.1 uncultured Bacteroidota bacterium
AATTTAATTTGTTACTTCTTTACCTATTATTTTAACTGCATAATATACATCCCATTCAGTCTCACATTTTTCACATAACCATTCTTCTGTGCCACCATTGTTATCAAATTCTAATTCTATTCTGTATGAGTTTTCGGAATTTCTACATCTTGGGCATTCATTTTCGGATAATTCATCTGTTTCACCAATCAAGTTGACTTTCCTTTCACAAGTATCACAATAATGTGTTTCTTCACCTTCCGTATCGTATTCATAACCATATTTTTTAGGTAATCCTCTGTAATTTTCTTCCTTGCATTTCTCGCAAACATTTCTTGTTTCTACTATTTCGTTTGTATTCATTTGTTTGTAGGGTGTTTTTTGTCCCTTTCGTGGCAGTAGTATATTTCAAGATACTACCACCTTTGTTTTTTATCCTATTTGGTTTTTAATTGTGGGTATATAGTTGTTGCCTGCAATACACGTTGCATTATAGCGTCAGATAGAAAGTAATTACCCTGCTTCTCATATTCTTCGGCAACTTTCATTGAAAGATTAATTAGTTCATTTTTACTCAAATTATCAATGTAGTCTTTCCCTTTTTCTATTTCATCAGGTACAGATTTTGTAATCCATTCAACCATTTGTTCTGTTGTTATTTTTTCTTTGTTCATTTTCCTTTTGTTTGTTTTATTGTTCATTGTTTATTATAATTTCATGTGCGCCAATTAAACCCATAAAATGCTCGTACAAAGCATTGCCTACTATCATTATAGCAGGTGTGTAAATCGGTTCATTATTTTTACCGTAATAAATTATTTCTTCTTCGGTTAATAATCCAGACACCTGCATAAATGCAATTCTGTGTTGTGCTAACTCAACCGCCAATTTTTCTTTGTTAACTGTTATTGTATTTTTCATTTTATCATCAGGGTATTTTTTGTCCCTTTCTGTTTATTGTATTCATAAGTGTTTTGAAAGTTCTGTATAATTTTAAATTAATATGTCGCATCTATCTCTGTTATATTTGGAAGCCTACTGTTACAGGTATTCTTATCTTGGATGCTTGGTTATCTGAATTACATAAGGAGTTGAATGCACAACCAAATACTTTTTCAGGAAATTCTCTGATTTCTAAATCTTGTGGAATAGCTTTTACCTTATCAATCTGCTTAAAGAAGTATGGCGTATTTGTCGCCTCACATTCTACTCTTAATCTTCTGGCCCAGTCGGTATCAAATGGTCTTCTCCCGGGTCCGCTCTCTCCTCCCTGAATAACCCAGGATATGAGATTGGATTGAAGCCAGGGCAGTAAAGAAATCTCTTCTAACTGAGGTTCTACCGAAAGAAACTTTTTACCGTTCACCTTTGCTAATTGCTCTATCAGAGTAAATGCAGTTGCTTGATTCACTGGCGATGTCCCAAACATTACATTGACCGGGGGACTTGATTTCCAGCTATCAGGAATGTATTTATTGATATTGCTTGGTCTTTTTGTAAGCAAGAGGAACATAAGATTTGGATACATGCCTTTAGTAATGTTATCAAAAAATGTCTGCCTTAATATCCCGGTATTTTCAGTCAGCAGGTTGCCTTTATGATCAATACAAGGCATTGGCTTCTCGAATATATCCATCATGGAGCCAACAAACACTTTATGTATTTCATTCGCTGCCTTAGCTTGCTTTTGGTATTTCAAAAGTTCAGTCCATACGGATTTTATCTTTTTTCTGGGCTTATCATTACCCCAGACATCATTGCCCCATCTTTTTGATAATGCTGCTGCGTAGCAGTGGTCGCATCCCTCATGTACTGTGGTGCATCCCCACCATATATTAGCCGTATGTGTAGTCCATTCAATCGTTGAATTCTTTGCCATAATTTTA
This sequence comes from uncultured Bacteroidota bacterium, assembly GCA_903887005.1. Taxonomy (GTDB): domain Bacteria; phylum Bacteroidota; class Bacteroidia; order Chitinophagales; family Chitinophagaceae; genus Nemorincola. Next base: position 1,866 of record CAISOH010000342.1, read on the forward strand.
AAATTGTTTTATTCTTGAAGCAATTCATTTGCTTCTGACTTTTATAACTAAGAATGAAAGAAAGTTTCGCATATTGTTTATTTAATATAAAAATTGAAAACTGACAGATTCAATTTCTGTTTGGGGTAACTATCAATATTCGATACTTAACGCAAATCAAATACGCTATCTCATGTATTTGCTGTGGTTAAAATGAAAATGGAACCTCCTAAATTTTAAGGAAGCTCCATCTTTTGTGAAAAATATTAATTATGCAGATCTACGATTACTGCCCATCTTTTCTCAGGATTGTTGATACAGTCTACTATATCTACAAAAAGTGCTATGCTGCAATTGCCATTGGCTCATATTGTCTTTTTAAAACACTGCGGTATTCTTCGTAACTATCTATTCGATCCTCAGCAATAGTAAAATAATCATTATCTAGTTCCATACCCATAAAATCAAACCCTTCTAATAAAGCAGCTATGCCTGTTGATCCACTTCCCATGAAAGGATCCAAAACAGTTCCACCAAAAGGAGTAACTAATCTGCATAAATATGTCATCAAATTTATTGGCTTAACCGTTGGGTGGTTGTTGTCTTTGTTTAATGCTAGGTTTCTCTCTTTTTTGTTCGTCTTTGCTACATAAAAAAATCTTGAAGCACCACCTTCATCGCCATATGTCGGTCTTAGAAATTGGTCTTGATTATTGTATTTCCCGTAGCAATTACCCTGGTATTCTCCCAGTGTCTTACCTCGCTTATGATGCGCTTCAACTTTTCCAGACTTTAACATGCCGGTCTGGGCATCCAATATTTGTGCCGCAAATTCGTCAAAAATTATGTTGGCAGGGAAACGACCGTTTACTTCATCAGATTCAAAATCTAATTCATCATCTTTTAGGTTATTAATGCCGGACAAATCGACTGCAATCTTGCAGGCATCAATATTAACGCCACCTGTACACCATTTAAGAACATTTGTAGCATTGTTTTTTTCCGATAAAGGCTTTCTGGCAACACATATCGGTTCGTTTGCAGGTTTTAAGCAGGTCCCCCAGCCTTGGTATTCTGATGAGCCTGTAAGTTTCTCGACCGCTTTACCTATGTTGTATGATTTTGGAAATCCACTTCCATAAATCCACATAATCTGGTCCCTTATTTCAAAGCCAGCGTCTTCGATGTTAACTGCCATTCTGTGATAGGTTCTTGTTCCTCCAAACGAAAGAACGTGACCACCGGGCTTCAATACTCTGTACACTTCTTTCCAAAATGCAATCGATGGTACATCATGATCCCATTTTTTGTTCATAAACGATAATCCATAAGGTGGATCAGTAACTACGCTGTCGATACAATTTGACGGTAGAGTTCTTAGTAATTCTAAATTGTTTCCTTTTAATAAAGTCATATAAATTTTCGAACAGAGTTTTTTCTATCTCTAATTCAAAACTTCTATGATTGAAATGTTCGAAAGTTTCACATATGCACAAACATATGTGTGCAGACAAAATCGAGTAGACTTTGTGCGCTTCTTGTAAATTTGCAGTGTATGAGTGTTAAAGAGGATAAATATTTCTACTCGAAGTCTACTGAAAAATATTCCTTTTCTAGGAGTAGTCATGATGTAATAAGATGGAACCAATTTTATTCTGTTGAGGTTGATGAAGATGTTGACTATCATCAATTCATTTCATTTAGGTTCGATAAGCTAAAGACAGGGGAAATTGAAAAGCCTAAAAGCAGCGAATATCAAAATGTTCGTTCTATAATAAAAGAAGTCTTTCTGAGCCATTACAATTTGGCTATGAATAATATTTATGACGTTGCGATAGATGAAGGCGAATTCTATTTGCGAAAAAATTCCACATCGTGGTTTGACATTGTTTATTTTTCAAAGGACGAAAAAGCTAAGCAATCAATAGAAATAAACTTTCAGGATAGCATAGAAGAAATTTATTTAACAATAACATGCAACCCTGGGTATAAAGGCAGACCGGTATACAGGAAGAAGGGCACTGCAATTACAAAGGAACGATTTGAGCAATTCCTCAATTGTACGCTTCAGTTATTAAATGACTCCGACAGTTATACTATTTTCATTGATGATTACCTACGCAAGTTCTATCAATTACTTGAAGTTAATAACAAGATTGATGGGTTCATAATTAGTGCTGAAAAATCCTTTGAAAAGATATTGGATCAGCTATCACTACGTAAGGAAAACCTGGAGAAACGACTAATTGAAAGTGATACTGACTCAGCAATTGACAGAGCTAAATTAAGGGGTGAAGTGGAAGGGCTTATCTATGCCATAAAAACAATAAGCACAACAGTTTGAGGAAAATGCAAAATCTATTTTATCGAAATTCTATTCTTCATCAACTTTAAAAGACTGAATCAGTATAGGTTTTAATTCATAGCAAATATCGAATTCAGTTTTGCAGTCTGTGCAGAATAATTCTATTCCTAAATATTCAGGCAACTTTTTCACTTCCCACATTACAGGATCTTGTGTGCCTTTATCTTTTTCACCACATGCTGGGCAAATACCTGCTTTGATCAATTCGTATTTCTCATCGCATTCCTCTTGTATAAAAACTAAATTGGGGAGTATTTTCTTCATAGTCATTATAGGATTGAAAAAATAGAAAGTTTAAACCATTTTATTGAGCAGTCTTACAAATTAAACTTAGTTTA
>CAISOH010000343.1 GCA_903887005.1 uncultured Bacteroidota bacterium
ATATTATAACACCTTAAATACATATAATTTATAAAACAATCATTTCCGAATCATCAGCTTCCCGCAATAATAAATATCATCCGATTTAATCGTAATCATATAAACACCTTCATTCAAACCACTTACATTAACCTGTACCTGTCCCGATGATACATTCATGTTTATCACAGACTTGTAAATCTTGCGGCCAATGACATCGGTTATCTCTATATCCGCATTCCCGGTTTGCTGGTTTGCCCATTGAATATTCAGTTCACCGGATGTTGGGTTAGGGAAAATCATAAGACCCTTATCAGAAGATATGGGTCTTATACCATTAGGAAACGTATAAGGTATAATGACTTTTGAGGTGAGAAATTGCCTGAAATCAATACTGGTTGCTGACGGATAAGCATCATTAATTGTAATCGCAGCATAAGTGGTTTTATATCCATAATCTTCAGGATAAATAATATAATTGCCATAAGCAAGGTTACTGAATGAATAACCGCCTGTGCCGTCGGTATAGGTATGGCTTAATATATGAGATGCAGCATCTTCCAGGAATATAAGCATCCCGCTTACAGGAGCGTCTCCTGTAGTTCCTTTACCTGCACCCGAATAAACATAACCTCCAATGAAGCCAGGGCCTGCCGGAACAGTACCATATACCATAGAAATATGCAAAGAATCAGAAGCGCCTGTATGAGTAACTGTAGCGGCAGAATCCCAATGCGGATTTGACAGGCTGTAAGTAGGCACATAACCACTGCTGCCGGTAGGATTTCCAAAGAGGAGCATTCCTTTTACCATGTAGCTGCCGGATGGTTTAGTATCAAACTCATAATAAGTGATACTGTCAATAACACAGGTGTTTGTAGAATCAAGTGCAGCTATAGAACTGTCCGAAGGGTTAAATTTTACCAGCCATACTTTCATGTCCAATGTATCAGGCGTAGGCCCTCCAAAGGTAATATGCCCGAAAATACGGTCGCCATTTACAGTAAGGGTGGCAATATCAGAGCATCCTGATAAACTTGTTCCTGTTACTGTATAGGTGGTCGTTGCTAATGGGTTGACAGTTGTTATTGCACAGGTGGTGCAGGAAAGTCCTGTAGAAGGAGACCAGGAATATGTTGTACCACCGCTTGCGGTAAGGGTATCGTTGTCGCTGCAGATGGATGATAATGATGCGCTGATAGTTGGTAATGGATTGACGGTAATGGTAACATCCGCATAGCATCCCGAACTAAGTGAATAGGTTATTAGTGCCGTGCCTGCCGATACTCCGGTTACAATACCAGTGCTGACTGTTGCAACAGAAGAACTGCTGCTGCTCCATACTCCGCCGCTTGTGGCGTCACTCAAGGTAGTTGCGGAGCCCTGGCAAACAAAAGTTGTACCGGAGATAGGGCCAGGTAATGGATTAACAGTTACAGTTGTAATAGCTTTGCAACCACCAATAGCATAAGTAATAATTGAAGTGCCTGCACTTAAGCCTGTGACAATCCCTGTTGATGAACCGATTGTGGCTACAATAATATTGCCGCTAGTCCACGAACCGCCGCTGACAGCGTCACTTAATACAGTTGTGGACCCTGAGCAAAGTGTAGCGACTCCTGAGATTGGGGCAGGGGAGATTGCAACTGTTACAGTAGTATAAGCGCTGCAACTGCCAATAGCATAAGTAATTGCTGCTGTTCCTGCACTTAATCCGGTAACAATACCTGTTGATAAACCAATAGTGGCAACAGTTGTATTACCGCTTGTCCATGAACCGCCGCTAACGGCATCACTTAAAGCAGCAGTTGAGCCGCTGCAAATACCTGTAACTCCCGTTATAGTACCTGGCGCTGTATTAACAGTTATTGTAGCAAAAACGCTGCAACTTCCGATTTTATAAGTAATAACTGATGTGCCTGTACTTAATCCGGTAACAATACCTGTTAATGAACCTATAGTGGCAACGGCAGTATTTCCGCTGTTCCAGGCACCTCCGCCGACTGCATCACTTAATGTTGCAGGATACCCAATGCAAATACCCGTAACTCCGGAAATAGCGCCGGGCGCAGGGGATGCCGTTATATTAATAGTGTCCTTAATAGTGCAGCCAGAGGCATCGGTTACAGTAACCTTGTAAGCGGTTGTGCCTGAAGGAGGGATCGCAGTAACCGGGTCGCAGGTGGTGCAACTTAAACCTGTGGACGGCGTCCAGGAATAAGTAAAAGGCAAAGCATACCCTGTAGCCCCGGATGTCAAAGACAAACTTGCTCCCGAACAGATTGTTGTATCATGGCTTTGATGCGTTTTGAGTGGAGGTATTACCCTGGTGTATAGGGTGTCCGTACAACCATAACCATAATGAGGCGTCAGGATTACAGCGTAAGTTGTTGTTACAGATGGCACAGCCAATATTACTGTTTGTGTGGTGCCATAGCTTGCTGTGCAGGTAGCTGAATCCGTCCATTTATATAAAGAATCCCCAATTGGTGCAAAAAGTGTATCTGTAGTAGTATGGCAAGCCACGTATTTGCTGCTTAAAAGCCCGTATCCCGTTGCGTTCATATCAATATAGGCATACCCCCAATGGCCAGACATGGTGCATCCGCCAACCTTAAAAGTAACCACGGCTGTTTTCCCGCCCATCCCCGTCAGGTTAAGGCTTCCGGCCGTCCAGGGTTTATACCATACCTGCAAACCCATTGAGGAAAGTGAAAAACCAGGTAATGTTCCTGAAGACACGAAACTATAGGAATAACAGGGCATTCCAGTACCGGTTGCCGAGTCTGTAACGCTTATTTGAAATCTTGGCTGCTGACTGGGGGAATGGCCCGGATTCTGAAAAACGATTGCATAACGGTATGTGATATTAAAATGGCCGGTTGCAGGTACATGTATATTATAGCTTGCTCCATCCGCATTATCGTTTGAAGTGTCTTTCGATAATTTAAGCGAATAAAGGCCATCGCCAACAACAGAGAATCCGCCATAGGGGTCGGTACCCATACTACTGTTCGTTAAGGTATGCAAGCCCATGGCTGGAGCACAGGTTGCAAGTGTCCATACCGGGCCTGGGGTTGTATTTGTTCCTCTCCAATAGGTCCAGCAAGCGGAAGTGCCTGTTTCGAAATCTATATTAGGCGCTGTTAAAGTCTGGGCTTCTGACGTCAAAGAGGTCCCGAAAAATGCGAGGGAGAGCAGAAGTAGCAGTTTATGTTTCATAAGGGGAGAGATTAAGACTTTGAAAAATCTAAATTGCAAGTTATTATATTTCTTCTATGCTATAAAAAAAATCATAGATTATTTTAATAATTTTTTTTAATATATATAA
>CAISOH010000344.1 GCA_903887005.1 uncultured Bacteroidota bacterium
AGGATAGATAAAGTGCAAGAAAAGCTCAACAACAGGCCTAGAAAAAAGAACAATTTTACCTCACCAATTAAATTGCTAAATTTACATAACGTTGCATTTGCTGCTTGAATTCAGCGTTTCTTCAAATATTCTTTCAGAACTTTTAGCCAGGGAATACTTAAGCAGATCTTCCAGGAGCTTCTGCATCTGAGCCGCAGTTTCCTGGGTTTTTTGTAAAAAATTTATACCCGCTTTGGGTGGTTTATTACCTTCATCTTTGAGTAAAATACTTACAAAATTCCTTATTTTACGCAAAGGTTCCTGCAAATCATGACTTGATACATAAGTGAATGTACTTAATTCTTTATTTGCACTTTCGAGTTCAATATTTATGTTCTCCAATTGTGTTGCCCGGCCCTTTAATAATTCTTTAGCTTTGTTTGGAATGGTAAGATCTGTAAGAATAATACTTAAAACAGAAATGTCATCGAGCAGCAAGGCACTTACAGTCATCAGCACAGGAATAACTTTACCATCGTTTACACGTAAGTAAACTTCGTCCTTTATATTATTCTTCCAGCCTTGCTGAAGCATATTGTTCACGCGCTCTATTGAAGCATCTTCAATAAAATTACGAAAGCCGGCCCCTATTACTTTTTGTAAAGGATGGTTCACCATTTTTGCAAAACCGGAATTGCAATACAGGATAATTCCATCTTCATTTAGAGTAACTGCACCTTCATGCATTTTCTCTATTAAAATCCTATATGTTTTATCCGCTGTTTTATCTGTGTAAATTTTAACGTCCTGCTTATCTCCAATAACCAATGCATCAATCTTTCCTTCTTTAATTGCATCAAGAGATTCCTTCGCTTCCTGCAATTGCTGCAGCAGCTCTTTATTTTCTTTTTTCAGCTTTTCAGTCTCCTCTGTAAGTATCTTAATATTTTCCGGCATCCGTTTAAGTTCAAATTAATCAACAAGGTGAAGTCCTTTGAGAACCTTTTCAATATTTGACAAATCTCCGATGAGCCTTGCTTCCGGTAATGGAAATTTCTTTATCAGTACCGGTATCGCAATTATATTTTCTTTAAGAGCAAGAGCGGGTTGCTGGTAAATATCAATTATCTCTAATTCATACCTGCCTTTTAAATATTTCTCGCAAATTTCATTAGTATTTTTAATTGCACGGACAGAGTTGGGCAAAATGCCGGTAACAAATAATCGAAGAACATACTTTTCCCCTCCGGCACCTTGAGCTTCCTCTTTAACTTTAGTATTTTTCGGTACTTCTTTTGGCATTATATCAGCTTATGTAACAAATAAAATATTCAATGAGCTTAATTTTATTGCATTTCCATTTCCATTATATATTGCTATCATTCAGTTGACGATTCTTTAGAAGGGGATAAATTTCTACTCTCCTTATCTTTTCTGGTGTGTCCAACCAAGGTTCCTTTTTCGTTTCTTACAAATGGGATTAATTTAATTCCTTTAGATGAAATAATAAACTCCGTCACCTCTTTGGAGTGGGGCATACCCCTTGATTTCATAACATATAAGCTCCGGTTGCGTTCGTCATTTAACTCCACATCCTGTACCATAATCCATGTATCCACCATTGACGAAATTCCTTCATCACTCGGATTCCGTGCTATTGACCCCACTGTTATTGCAGCAGTAAACATTACGGTTATCTGCTCCGTTTTTAAATAGTCCACAAACCTCGTGAGCATAGACCTGATATCGCTGTTAGGGCCTTCGGTCATTAAATTTGTAATGGGATCAAGAATAATGACCGTAGGTTTTATCTCGCTTATTATTTTCTTAATAGCAATAAAATGTAATTCCAGATTCTGTAAAGTGGGCCTTGAATAATAGAAATGCAACATGCCTGATTTGATCAGCGGATCTAAGGAGAGCCCGATTGACCGCATATTCCTGATTATCTGGTTTGGGGCTTCTTCAAACGCGCAGAAAAGACAGCGTTCCTCTTTTTTGCAAACACTTTATGCAAATGTAGCCGAGACACTCGTTTTTCCTGTACCGGCTGTTCCGGAAATAAGAATGCTGCTGCCAACATAAAAGCCTTTTTTATCCAGCATATCGTCTAAATGCTGATTGCCGGAAGATATTCTTTTTGAACTTGTTTTCTGGTGAAGCGCTTCACTTATAACAGGAAAAACAATTATTCCTTTTTCATCAATAATAAAAGGATATTCATTGTTTCCATGAATAGAACCACGGTATTTAACAACCCTTAACCGCCTTGTGGTAATTTGATTAGCTACGCGGTTATCCAATACTATTACGCAATCAGCCACATATTCCTCCAATCCATGGCGGGTAAGAAAGGTATCTCCGATTTCACCCGTAATAATTGCGGTTACTTTCTTTTCTTTTAACCAGGAAAAAAGCCTTTTAAATTCAGAACGGAGTACCTGGTAATCATAGCTGTAAAAAAGCGTATCCAGGGAATCAAGCACCACACGTTTAGCCTTTACCTTATCAATAGCTTGTCCAAGTCTTACAAATAATCCTTCAATACCATACTTGCCTGTTTCCAGGATTTCGTCCCGGTTAATTTGTACATACTCCAGGTGCATTTTATTATTCGCAAGGTGTGTAGTCAGGTCATAACCCAGAGATTTTACATTCATTACCAATTCATCGGTTTTTTCTTCAAACGCCATGAATACACCGGGCTCATTAAACATTACAATTCCGTTTACCAGGAATTCCATCGCCATAATTGTTTTCCCGCAACCTGTATTACCCAGCAAAAGAGTAGGACGGTTTTTGGGTAAGCCGCCAGTTGTAATATCATCAAGGCCTTGAATGCCTGTCAGAGATTTTGGGAATATAAAATTGGATGTTTTTGATTTGTTGTTAACTTTTGCCATAATATTACAATTCTTTTAGATTAACCTTTTTGTACCAACAAGATATTTTTTATATTTTCATTTTTTATACCTTTTATGACAGGTGTCAACGTTCCTAAACATGATAATCAGTAATTTATACTTTGTCCAAAGCGAATATAAATTTATCTCTTGGCGGCTGGTTGGGGTTTTCTGCCAGCAATGCAAGAACCTTCCGGATAGATTCTGCGAGATCTGAAAAATCACATTTCTGCAGGTAATAGTGTGCTCCGGCTTTATAAAGTTCATTTGCAATATCTTCACGAAGTGAGGTAGAATATATGATTACGGGCAGCGCTTTTAATTTCGGATCTTTTTTTATTTCTGAAAGACACTCGGCGCCATTTTTGCGGGGCATGTTGAGATCAAGGAAAAGAACATCAGGAAGATGATCTAATTTTTCATAAAGATAATTCATAAGCTGCTCTCCGTCCTTAACAATTGTAAGATGATGAGTAACAACGATCATTTCTTTCAATGCTTTTCTGAAAAAGAAATGATCGAAATTATCATCATCTGCAAGCAGGATTAAAGGGAGCATATGGTTGTTGAATTTTATGAATAAATAATAAGGTCCTAAAAAACAATGCCAGTAAACCTTTTCTTATTTTTGAAAAATAAAAAATCTCTATGAATTGATTTTGGTTATAAATCAAACAGGAAATGATTAATAAGTTATTCTTTAGATAAAATGAAAATAATTTTTTCTCTTGATGGCTGGTCAGGATTTTCAGCCAACAAGGTACGAACATTTTGAAAGGATTTTACAAGTTCTGAAAAATTGCATTATTTCACCAGGATGATTCATTTTTATTAAGCTCATGCAATGCCTTGAAAAAATAATTGCCGGGTAAGTTGCAAAAATGAAAATTGATTACATTAGCAAATATTAACAGGAATTTTCCACATGCAATATTTTATTAAAAAAAATTTACCCTTTATTATCCTTGTGTTATGCGCGGTTCCTTTGTTTTTTCTGAATATTCATAATAGCCACTCTCCGGGTGGGGATGATTATGCACAATATATAAAAGAAGCCTTGAATATTGCTCATGGTAAGCCATTTTACGAATCGAATTATGTTTTTAATAAGTATAATAATTGCTATTCGCCACCACAGTATCCACCTGGTTTTCCCTTACTGCTGGCACCCATAGTGAAGATATGGGGTATAGCCATCAGGCCAATGTGTTATTTCAACACTATTATAGCGGCCTGTTTGTTGCTTTGTTTTTTTGTTTACTTCAGAAAATATATTGGAGTGCCGGCATCCGTTTGTTTGTCGGTTATCATTACATACAGCGGTTTTATGCTGGACCTGAAGCAGTCCGTTTTATCAGATGAACCCAGTCTGTTATTTGTAATGCTTTATCTTATTTTTCGTAATGCTAAAACATTTACCTGGCAACGTATTGCGCTCCTGACAATAATCGCGACAATGGCCATACTCATACGAACCCAGTCCATACTATTATTATTTACAGAATTTATCTTTTGGTTTTTGCTGCTAATAAAGAAAATGGTACAGGATAAAAAAATGTCATTGAAGCTGATCAATTATTCTCCATCATTGTTCATAGTGATCGGTAGCCTCTTACTAACTGTGCTACTCAATAAAGTGGTATTTTATTGCCCCACCAGCGCTACTGGTTTTTATATTGACTTTTTAAAGATCACTTTGCAAAAAGGATTGCCTTCTATTGTCAGGGATAATATCAGCGCCTTATTGGAAGCTATAAAAGGTTATTTTCATTATGATACCGATAATGGCATTCGGACCGCTTTGGTAACCATAATGGAGAGTTTCGGACTTTCCTTATGTATTGCTGGGTTTGTTATTTCTATTACAAAAAGGCAATCGTTTGATGATATTTTCTTTGTGCTGGTATGTGGTTTAATATTGTATTATCCCATACACGACTCCCGCTATTTTCTGCCAGCAATTGCTATCGTATTTTTTTATTGTTATATTTCACTGGAAAGGATATTACCGGTAATTACGAAAATCAAAGCCAGGAATATAGGTATCATTTTAACGGTTATTTATCTTGTAGCGGGTTTCAGGTATTTTAAGAGTATTACAAGGCCGCCATTTGGATATGTACCCGGCCATGCAGACAGCCAGGCTTTTAATTACATAAAGCAACATTTGAGTGAATCTGATATTATTATTTGCGCCCGCCCGCGGCTGATAACTTTATATACAAACAAAAAATGCATGATCCATGCCTGGCAATATCCTATGGAAATAAATAAAAAAATATTCGAAAGCGCCCAAGCTAATTATTTACTGTTAGTAAATGGTTTTGTTGATGATTATTACTTAACTTATTTAAGGCAATATCAGTATCCTGTTGATAGTGAACAAATAGCTCCGGGTTATATGCTTTATAAGCTTAAATAAAAATACGAATTGCCCAATTGCGGCCAGGAATCTCCAAATAACAAATAAAAGTTGTACGAAATAATACTGGAGTTTTTTATGGAATTCAGGGAATTATAATTCAAAACCAGCCCCCAAAACAAACCTGCCATTTTTACTGGCATCGAAAGCCGGGGTTATGTGATAAAAGTAGCCTAAGTTCAGATTAAAGTAGTAAAGGTTTAATTCCTGAATTCGAAGGATATTATTGAGTAATAATCCCACTTCATGATAAGCATTGTCCGGAATTGAGAAGGCGACATATTTCTGTGCTGATGGGTTATTGAGTGTGCCATAAAGCATATTGTATTGCAGGCAAATATTGGGTATGGAACTTAATCCTGTTCTCTTAATATCAGCTTTGTACAGTTTCCAGTCGAAATCGTGGCGGAAGATGAAATTCACAAACTGGTCTGTATAATATTCATATGGGTATATGGTCATCATGCCGCCGAAAGTATATAATGATAAATCAATGACGGATCTGGTGTCATATTTATAGCCATTGCCGGCAAATAATTTACTGAGTGGCAACGGGCCATTACTCCACGATTTGCCACCTTCCAGCAGTAGATGTTCAAATCCTATCTGGTTAATGTGCTTATGCCATAAAATTGCGGAAACTGCTTGTGTGTAGGCCGATCCCATATTGCCGCTTTCAAGGCTGCCGGATGTAATATTTGCGTACCATATGGGATAGCCGGTACCAAGGCTTGTATAAGAACTATAGAAGGGGGCGGTACGTTCAGAAAAAGCATAGCGGAGACTGATGGAGGCTTCATTGGCGGTAAAATTAGTATGTTCTGTATTTCCATAGTCCAGTGCATAACGGTATTTCGGTAATATCTGTTGCTGCCTGCCGGTAAGTTCTATATTCCAATAACCTATCCTCTTCTTCAGGGATGCAGAAATTGTTTTGGTTTCATCTACACGCTGCAGCAGATAATAATTCAGATAGTTTTTGTCGAGGTCGCGGTTGAGGTGTACCCGGCCGGGATCGTTGATATCATCGGTATATCCGGCTTTGAAAACAAACTCTTTATAACGATCTGCATATACTTCTGTGAAAGCGCCATATTTCCATTGTTTATCGCCGAAACCATAACCTGCCCAGCCACCCACTGATAACCACTTTATGAATTTCTCATTTGTCTGAAGCCCTAAACCCAGCCTTAAATTTTCGTATTGATTATATGAAAATAATCTTTTCAGGTCAAGGTCCAGGGTTCCGAAAGGGAGTTTTCCTTCTGGTGTTTTTGAGAAAAAGGCTATTATTTCGTCGGAATGGATCCTAGATCCTATGCTATCTATGACTTTGTATGTGCGTATTTCTTTGGTGTCAAGAGGTTGTGGTCGGATAGCTTTCCAGGCTGTGTCAGTTAATTCAACGGCTGATGCAGCGAGCCGTACGGTATGTGCTTTGTCGAAATGAAAATTATTGTTTTCAGCCCATGTTACCGAGTCTATGTATGAATTGCCCTTCATGTGAAGGGTAGCAGTAGTTTTTGAAGACTGTTGTTGCCAGTCTATGATGTAGTTAAGATGCTTCGGAAACCACCGGGATTCATTACCTGCCACAGGCACCTGTTCATATTGTTGTTCAATACGAACGTTCATCTTTATTTTGGTATCTGAAGCCTTTGCAATGATGTGAGAAATAGCATAGCCGTTTGAATTAATGTAAACGGTCCCGCTGAGGTCATTTGTGTTGCGTCCATTTGGTCTGAAACTTAGTACCCAGATCGTATCTTCACCCTGCATGATTTCGTCAATAAGGTTGAATTTATAGTATTGTTCAAAGCCATGGCTTACCGGATTATGATAATCTTTTCCGTTCAGGGTCAAATAATCGCTATAGGCATGAAATGGCTGTACATCCGTGATCAGGCTCGTAAACATAGCCTTCTTTAAACCGGAAAACCGGGAAGCCAGCACATCTTCCTGTAGCTGCAAGGGTTTGCGCCAGGTGCGTATGCTGTATGTTTCCGATATCAGCAAATGCTGGCCATTGAAGAAATCACTGATTTTCCTCTTTTTAGCGCTTGTATCTTTTATTACAGAGTCGGGGAGAGAGATATCAACTATCATCTTATAATAAACATGGCAGCGGTACCAGTCATATTTATCCGGGTTGTTCTTATGTTTATTTGCAATTGTCTTAGAGAGGATGCGGCGTATTTTCTCATAAGGCGGTTTAATAATAATCTCCCTGAGGATATTTTCACCGGGTTGCAAGTATATTTTATTATTGTTTAAGGGCAGAGCAATTTTTTTAGTTTGGTATCCCATGCAGGTAACTTCAATTGAGGTAATATGTTCTGACAGATATTCAGCAGGTATTTCAAATTTTCCGTCAAGGCCGCCAATAATACCTTGTCCGTTTTCTCCAAACCTGACTGTAGCAAATGGTATCACCTCTTTTGACCGGGCGTCCAATACAGTGCCGTTTACTTTTTGCTGTGCATGCAAAAAATAGTGGACAAATAAGAACATGATGAATAGAGGAAAAGCCTTTTGAATCATAAATTATACCGCTCTAAGGTGTCACGAAAATAATATTTTTGAATTACTCAAAGGCGTAGTATCTTTATGCGAATAAATATACAGCATGAAAAAGATTTTTTATTATACCCTGTTCTTTACGGGGGCATTTTGTGCAATTAATGCATGCAGTAACGGGCCTTATACGGCAAACCCTTCCAGTAATGCCAATAATAGCGTTAATCCATTAAAACCTTTGACTTCATCCCAATTTACCTGGGGCGGTGAAAGTCCTGTTAGCGGAGATATTAACGGAACTCATTGGCGCGCTGATACTGCTTATTTTGGAACGGATTCCAGTGGGGCCAGCTATGTAACCGGAATAAAATACTCAGATGGGAGCAGGATGACTTTTCATTTATTGATATATAAGATTGAATCCAGCACTTTATACAACTTAAGTTATCATGTATATGATCATTATGCAGGGTATATGGACAGCACGAGTACCGGAGGACAGCTAGCGTTAAGTTATTTAGGTAATTCAGGAGAAATAAATATTGCTGAAAATGACAGTGCCTACCTTAAAGCAAAATTCTATTTCCAGGGTGTGGCTACTAATGGCAAGTTGGTAAATGTTTCTAATGGCAATATATTTATTACTAAATGACTTATTATTTCTTATACTGAATTTGCTCCAAATAATAAGCCCCGAAATTTCGGGGCTTATTATTTGGAGCAAATTGTTGATTACTTAAACGATTTCAACTTCAGCACCTGCGTCTTTCAGCTTATTGAATATTTCGTCAGCTTCACCCTTGCTGATGCCTTCTTTCACGTTCCTTGGAGCGCCGTCAACGAGTTCTTTAGCTTCTTTCAGGCCAAGTCCGGTGAGGTCTTTCACAGTTTTTACCACATTCAGCTTAGAAGGGCCTGCATTTTTCAATAATACGTTGAAAGAGGTTTTCTCAACCGGTGCAGCAGCAGCTTCGCCACCACCACCTGCAGCCACAACTGCAGCAGCAGCTGGCTCGATGCCATAATCTGATTTCAATACGTTTGCCAGTTCCTGTACATCTTTTACTGTAAGGGATACTAATTGTTCGGCTAATGCTTTAATGTCTGCCATTGTATGTTTTTTAGATTGTTTTAAAATTGTTTACTTGTTACCTGTTTACTTTTACTTGTAACTTAATATATATTGACTTGGAAGCCGTGTTAATGAGTTTGCAGTTTACAGTTGGCAATTTGCCAGTTTTACCACAAACTTTGTTTTGTTGTCAATTTATTGACAATTATGTGAACTGCCAATTGTAAACTGCCAACTTATTCTGCCACTGCAGTTTCTGCTTCTGCTTTTTGCTCGTGGTGATGCAGCAATGCAGCCAAAACGCGTTTTGCAGGTGATTGCAGTAAGCCGATAACTTCGCCGATAAGCTCGTTCTTCGTCTTAATGTTGGTAAGCGCTTTCAGTTGATTGTCGCCGGAGAAAACATCAGTGCCAATCAATGCAGCTTTCAATACGGGTTTTTCCTTGTTGGTTTTACGGAAAGTACTGATAATGAGCGCCGGTTCTTTTGGAGATTCAGAGAACATAAGGGCAGTAACGCCATGCAGGGATTCGAAAACGCCGGCATATTTCTCATCATTAAAGCTTTCCAATGCTTTTTTGATAAGTGAATTCTTTGCGACTTTCATTTCGACATTTTTAGCGAAACAAAGCCTGCGAAGTTTGCTCACCTGTGCTACCGTCAATGATTCGGTATTGGTGACATAAAAGTTGTCGTACTGAGAGAATTTCGACTTCAGTACTTCTATCGCTTCATTTTTTTGAGCAGGTGTCATATAATTTGATAATTAGCTGATTTGATAATTAGCTGATGCCAGTAAACATCTAAATCAGTACTGTTATAAAATTTGTTTTTTAATTCCTCCTCCCCTTTAGGGGTTGGGGTTTAAGCAACGGTTTTAGTATCAATGTTCAAGCCGGGGCTCATTGTAGAGGCCATGCTTATGCCTTTCAAATAAGCGCCCTTGGCGGTTGCAGGCTTCAAACGCACAAGCGTGTTGATCAACTCCTGTGCATTTTCCGCTATCTTGGCTGGCTCGAAAGATACACGGCCAACAGATGCATGGATGATACCCGCTTTGTCTATCTTGAACGCTATCTTACCGCCTTTTACTTCTTTTACCGCATTTGCTACGTCATTGGTAACAGTACCTGTTTTAGGGTTTGGCATCAGGTTTCTTGGACCTAATATCTTACCTAAACGGCCTATTTTAGGCATTACGGATGGTGTGGCAACGATTACGTCCACATCGGTCCAGCCGCCTTCAATTTTCTGTACAAATTCATCAAGGCCAACGAAATCGGCGCCTGCTGCTTTTGCTTCGGCTTCTTTATCGGGTGTGCAGAGCACGAGTACGCGCTTTGTTTTACCTGTGCCATGTGGCAGGGTAACGGTACCGCGAATTGCCTGGTCGGCCTTCTTAGGGTCAACGCCGAGGCGTATGTGCATATCAACTGAGCTGTCGAACTTAGTGAGGTTAATTGTTTTCACCACAGCAGCGGCTTCGGACAGTGAGTATATTTTATTTTTATCGAGTTTAGCTTCTACAGCTTTTCTTTTTTTAGTGATTGCCATGACTTAAGTCAAAAGTTAAAAGTGAAAACCAAAAAGTTTGTTTTGTCAAATCAAAAGTTAAAAACCGGTTTTTTGCTTTTTAATTTTTGATTTTTTACTTAAAGGTTACGCCCAGGGAGCCTTGCCTTCAACGGTGAAACCCATGCTGCGCGCGGTACCGGCTACCATTTTCATGGCGCTTTCAAGCGTGAAGCAGTTAAGATCGGGCATTTTGTCTTTGGCGATCTCTTCCACCTGTTCCCACGATACCTTACCAACTTTTTGCCTGTTAGGTTCTTTAGAGCCCTTTGGTTGTTTTGCAAGCTCCATAAGCTGGATCGCAGCGGGAGGAGTCTTGATTACGAACTCGAAAGACTTGTCTGTGTAAACGGTAAGTGTTACGGGAAGTACCTTGCCTATTTTGTCCTGTGTACGAGCATTGAACTGCTTGCAGAACTCCATAATGTTGACGCCTTTAGAGCCAAGCGCCGGGCCGATTGGCGGAGCCGGATTGGCCTGACCGCCTTTTACCTGCAGCTTTACCAAGCCGCTGATTTCTTTAGCCATGTTTTAATTTTTTGGTGTTAACGAATTTTTGCGCCCCTTCGACAAGCTCAGGATGACAGCGCGTCCATTCTTCCAAATGCAACCTTATAAAAGAGCAATATTAGAATTTGGAGTGCAAAGGTAATGAAATTCAAAATTCAAAATTCAAAATTAAAAAAAAATATTTTTTAATTGGTTTATTTACAAAATCATAAAGATAATAAGGGCAGAAGAAAAATCGTTTGGCCAGTTTATCACCCAATTGCCTGCTCCAATGCTTTAAGCAGCATGCCGCAGGCGAAATGAATTTCATCGTTGGTAATTGTTAGCGGCGGGGCTATACGGATGCAGCATGGTGCAAACAGGAACCAGTCGGAAAATATTCCTTTTGCCAGGCAGGCCTGAAGTATGCGTACTACCTGTTCTGGCGACTCCAGTTCTACAGCCATCAATAATCCTTTGCTCCGGACCGCTTTTATTGCATGGTGCTTTAATAAGGAAAGGAATAATTGCTCTTTTTCCGCAACACCCTCTGTTAACCTTTCCTCCAGCAGCACTTTCATGCCGGCCATGCCTGCAGCGCAACAAACCGGGTGGCCACCAAAAGTAGTAATATGCCCAAGAACAGGATTATTGGTAAACACCTGCATAAGTGTATGTGAAGATATAAACGCCCCCAGCGGCATACCTCCGCCGACCGCTTTTCCCAGCAGAACGATATCGGGAATCACATCGTAATGTTCAAAGCCCCACAGTCGGCCTGTTCTGCCAAAGCCGCACTGTATCTCATCAAATATCAATAGTGTACCGGTATCTGTGCATTTTTTACGTAATTGTTTTATCCAGCCGGCATCAGGGGTTATTACACCTGCTTCGCCTTGTATGGTCTCAATAATCACGCAGGCAGTTTGTTCATTTATGGCCTCAATCAGTTCCGGTGAATTATAATCGTAATGCCATACCCCCGGCAATAAAGGCCGGAAAGCGTTTCGCCAGTATTCATCACCCATTACACTCAGCGAGCCAAGTGTATTGCCATGATAACCCTTATTGCAACTGATAACATCGGTGCGGCCGGTAGCGCGACGGGCAAGTTTCAAGGCGCCTTCAGTGGCTTCTGTACCAGAATTGGTAAAGTAAACACAATCAAGATTTCCGGGAAGATGGGCGGCAAGCAGTTCTGCATACTTCACCTGCGGGCTTTGCACCAGTTCCCCATACACCATTATATGAAGGTATTTATCTGCCTGTTTTTTTATGGCTTCCACAACCGCTGGATGGCTGTGGCCTATATTGCAAACACTGATGCCGCCAATAAGGTCCAGGTATTTTTTTCCATCCGCATCATACAAATAATTTCCTGATGCTGAAACTATCTCTATAGCCACAGGAGACGGCGACGTCTGCGCAATATGTTGCTGGAATAGCTGGCGGTTGTTCATTTTACAGTTGGCAGTTGGCAATCAGCAATTTGCAGTCAGCAATTTGCAATTTACAATTCGCAGTTTGCAGTTTGCAGTTTACTGCTGCGTAGTGCAAAGGTAACCTCTCTGAGACAACTAAAGGTGGCAAAAAGCCACCTTTAGTATATATTTTCAATTAAAATCAGTTATCATGCATTGGCAATCAGACGACTGCTTAAACCTTTTAACTAATTAACTTTTTAACCACTTTAGCAGTATGTCTCAAATGCCTGCAGCAGGTTAGCGGCGATCATTTGCGCGGAACGCCCTTCTATATGGTGGCGCTCAATCACATGCACCGGAACACCATCTTTAAGCAAAGCTATAGATGGCGATGATGGCGGATAAGGCAGCAAATAATTGCGGGCCTGTTTTACGGCATCTGTATCAAAGCCTGCGAAACTGGTTGCAAGCCTGTCTGGCATTTTGGTTGCATTTTGCACCGCCATAATCACACCGGGGCGGGCAGTACCTGCCGAGCAGCCACATACGCTGTTTATGAAGAGCAGGGTAGTACCCGGTTGTTTCAGGGTTTTATCCACATCTTCCACAGAAAGCAATTCTTTAAATCCATGGCTGGTAACTTCAGCCTTCATCGGGGCAACTATTTGTTCAGGATACATCTTCTGTTATTTTAATTTCCACAAAGTTACGGCAACTCAACATATTTCAGATAAATAAGCAAATAATTAAAAACAATTATGACAATGATAAGACATATTGAATATTGGAATCAGGAATTTGGAATTAGCTGATTTGATAATTAGCTGATTAGCTGATTAGCTGATTTATGGAATATATAATAGAGGATTAGTTGATTAGTTGATTAGCGGCATTTGCAGATTTTGCGCCTCATAAAAAAATAACTGCGTAATATGGTGGACATTATTTTGTCAATGTTCCTTACTGAAAAGCCAAATAGGATATCTCAAAAACGATTTTGAAATATCCTCCTGGCAACTTTTTATTTTGAATATTATAGTATGGCTGGCACCATCAGAAAGTATAGGTGTTGAAGGGTAACTGCCAACTGTCAACTGTCAACTGTCAACTGCCAACTGTAAATTACGTAATACTCCTGAACACTGTATATCGCAGCAGCATTTCCAGCGCCAGGCAGAATACCGCTATCATTGCAAAAGGAAAGAACAACTCTGCATAATGTTTGTAAGAAGTAATATCCACCTTGGTCTTTTCAAGTTTATCAATTTCGCTATAGACTTCCGCAAGCGATCTGTTGCCTGTGGCCCTGAAATATTTCCCATTGGTCTCGGCTGCTATCTGTTTCAGTAATGGCTCATCGATGTCCACCTGCATCATTTGTTTTTGAATGCCCATAGATGTTTGCACCGGGATAGGTGCCTGCCCATGGGTGCCTATACCTACAGTATAAACCCGTACTTTATAAGCCTTTGCTATCTGCAATGCGGTATTCGGGTCTATTAGTCCGGTATTGTTGACTCCATCGGTCATCAGGATAATCACCTTACTTTTTCCTTTTGAATAACGCAGGCGCTCAACGGCAGTTGCCAGCCCCATACCAATGGAAGTGCCGTCTGTTATAAGGCCATTTCTTATCTGTGAAATCTGTTCTTTCAGCACATTATGGTCTATAGTTATCGGGCACATGGTGAAACTCTCCCCGGCAAAAATAACAAGGCCTATCCGGTCGGTAGGGCGCTGGTCAACAAAACTAAGGGCTACTTCTTTTGCGGCTTCTATCCGGTTTGGCTTGAAGTCCTCTGCAAGCATACTTCCTGACATATCTAATGACATCACTATGTCAATACCCTCAGTGTCAATATTCTCAGTAGTATTGCTCGACTGCGGTCTTGCTATTGCTATACATAAAGCAATAAGCGCTATGATGCGCAATACAAACATTACAGGCCTGAATTGGGCCTTGCCACCCGCCCTGGAAGGGTCTATGCCCTGCAATGTAGTAAGCCGTAAAGCAGGGTTGTCATCCTTCTTTTTCAGCATCTGCCACCATACCATAAATAGTATTGGCAGCAGCAGCACGAAGAAGTATGGGTGCGCAAAAGTAATATGTCTCCAATCGAGAAATGCGTTCATATAGTCTTTTCGGTTGGGGTTTCTATAATAATGACCGGCCTTGAAGTAGCCACAAAATTCTTCGCTTTATCCATTGTATCCACATGTTCTTCCGGCAATGGTTGCGCCTTGGCAAACTTGGCAAGGTCTGCCGTATGCAATATGTCTGACAAAATACTGTGGTACTGCATCAGTTCTTTATGTAACTGCACCTTATCAAGCAATTCATCAGTGGTCAGTTCCATTGCCTGTGTATTGAATCGTTTTTCAATATAGTCCCTGACAATGTCCGTAAGCTCCACATAATATTCTTTCACCTGTTTCTTCTGCCACAATTGCTTTGATTCAAGTGCTACGAGCAGGCGCAATGTTGTTTGCTGTAACGTCTCTTTAGGGCCTTCCGGTATCGGTTTTGGTTGTTTTTTCTTCTTAATAAAGTAAATAATCAGACCAATAATTAATAATACCAGCGCTGCTCCGCCTGCTATATACCAGATATAATCGCGCCAGTTGCTTTTTACATATACTATGCCTTTTATACCCTTAAATCCCTTTGTGGTGTCAACCGCCACTGTCTGCACGAGCAGGTTGAAAGAATCTGTCTGTATAATATATGGAGTATCTTTTGCCGGTATCAAAACAAATTTGAAAGCAGGTATTTTAAATACCCCGGAATCGAAACCGGTAATCAGCAGGCGTTGCCGGTAAGTAACCAAATCGCCCTGTTTTATAGTATCAATCTTACCCTTCTCTACTATCTCCAGGTTATTGAAAGAGTCAGGATACACAGCCCACTGCAACCGGCTCAGAGATGGATTATGTTGCACTTCAATAAACAACCGTGCCTGATCGCCAATAACTATCTGGCTAGCGTCAAGGCGTGCTCCAGCCCTTCCATCGCGCTGCGCGAAAGAAGAAAAAGAAAGTAAAACCCCAACCACCCCAACCCCTCCCGCGAAAAAGCGCGGGACAAGTGCCGGGGCTTTAGCTTTTTTCAAAGCACTCAGCATTTTAATCCAAACCTGGTCTATTTCCATTAATTTATTTAAACAACTCATTGAAAACTGACATTTTTAAATTTTGTTGTTCATTTTCACATTCTTTCATTTTCACATTTCCACATTACCCACATTTTCACATTAATTAAGCCATTGCGCCATTGAGCAATTCAGCCATTATAAAACTACCTTCCCTTAAAATACCCCTGCAATATCTTCACATAGTCTTCGTCAGTGCGCACATGCAGTAAAGCTGCCCCGCTCTTTCTGAAAGACTGCATACAGTATTTATTATTTTGTTCAAAAGCACCCTCGTATTGGTATTTCACTGTCTTATTATCAGTATCTAACCAAAACATTTGCCCGCTTTCCGAATCAAGTACCTGCACCAGTCCTGCCGATGGCAACTCTTTATCATACCTGTCATATACATGAATTCCTACGAGGTCATGCTTGCGGGCTGCCAGTTGCAGCGCATGGTCATAAGGCTTGCTGACAAAATCACTCAGCAAAAAAGTTATGGAACGTTTTTTCAGCACATTGTTCAGAAATTCAAGCGCCACCCTGATATCTGTATCCCCGGTATGCTTGGGCTCCAGGGCAATCAGTTCACGAATGATACGCAGGATATGGCTTTTTCCTTTTTTTGGCGGTATATACTGTTCCACCTTATCAGTGAAAAATATTACCCCTACTTTATCGTTATTGGTAGTAGCCGAAAAAGAAAGCACTGCTCCAAGTTCTGTTATCAGGTCGCGCTTCAGTTGTTTCTGTGTGCCAAAAAGCGAACTGCTGCTGATATCCACCAGCAGCATCACTATCAGTTCCCTTTCTTCTTCAAATACCTTAACAAACGGGTGAGAAAAACGCGCAGTCACATTCCAGTCTATGAACTTTACGTCATCCCCCGGCGTGTACTCCCGCACCTCGCTGAAAGACATACCCCGCCCCTTGAAAGTAGAATGATATTCACCGGCGAAGATGTGATTGCTCAGCCCCTTCGTTTTAATTTCTATTCTTCTTACTTTTTTTAATATTTCCGCAGTGGTCATTTCTATGGTAGTAAGCTGTATTGCAAAAGTAACCGTTCCGGTGGTTATAATACAAGACTGAAAAACTTAAAATTTTCTGAAAAAATGGAATTTGGCCATTTGGCGAGGCTCATGGAGGAAACTATCTGCCTGCAGGCAGTTGGGTATGTTTTCTGATAATGAACTTTACAACTTGTTTTTTGAGGAATTAATCTGCCTAATTCTTGCAGTGATGTAATTGGAATTGCTACGCGCATGCACGAGGCTTGCGCACTTAGTTATACCTCAAACGAGCACCAGACGGGAGGTAACTATAATCAGGTTTTTAGTTTCTTTATGAATGCCAAGTCCTGAGAAGGGTAGAAATTCAGCAGGGATTAAAAAATACTTAGCTTATCATTATGGAGCAGGAAAATTGTGTTTAAAAAAGTACCTGGTAATATTGCCATTTGACAATAACGCATGGTGCAATCAGAAATGTAAAGATTAAGGCAATAGTTTCCTTTCGGTTCAGAACTGAAAAAAGTGTAAAACGTTTCGCTTTCTTTCGTTCAGTGAAAAATACACAACTAAAATTTTTAAGCGTAAACGGCATTCGGAAATCTGACACTTTCCTGGGGAACAACCAATTTCATTAATTGAGTACCCGGAAATACTTCAAAACGTTTCTCCTTCCTTGATACTACCCATTCGCATCTGTATGTTCCATCCTGATTTATTTTTATTACCTCCATTTTAAATTCCGGCGCGGATACTAAAGAAACTATGTCACCAATTTTAAAATTATTTTCCATAAAAATAGTACGTTTTTAAAGTAATAAATAAAGAGAATATTTGCTCGGATATTATATATCCATTGTCGTGCCAGAAGTGTAAGTAATTTAAATTCAATTACTTATTGAAGTATTTGGGCTTCTGTTTTTCCAAATTATGTAAATTTTTTCCGAAAGATGGAAAGTAGATATCTGCCGGAATGCAGGGACAACAGGTTCGGTTTCATTTATCAAAAATATTCCATCCGGTTTTGCTCCCTGATGTGTCGGGATCTTCATTATGTTACGCAAAAGAGCTTTTATCGAAACAATTACTGACCAACTTAAAAACATTGCTCAAATTGAGCATTCAGGAGGTGGCAGCTTAATGGTTATCAAAACGTTGTACATGAAAAAAAGGAACTGATTTGATTACTGCTATTCCTTCACAAACTTCCTGACCTCTGAGCCATTTATTTTAATGAAGTGTATCCCGTTAGCTAAGCCAGCAACATCCACCTGCACTTTTTCGGTGTTGTACTCATGTGTGTATTGTGTTTGCCCTAAGAGGTTGGTGATGGTTATCTGGTTTATTTTTTCTGTGGAAGTGATAATTAGTGAGGTGGTGGCGGGGTTGGGATAGAGTTGAATTTGAATTGTTTTTGGAATCGCATTTATTATTTTATCAATTACGGGACACCCAACGCCATTAATGCTATAATATGTTAAATACGAATCATCCCATGTTGGTTCTCCGTCGGAATACTGATAAGAAGTCATTCCAATTCCAAGTTTGTAATTTATGTATTCTGAATAACCTCCAAGTCCGCCTGTATGAAATTGAAATGGCAATTTGATGTAAGCCGGGGCCGATAAGCAATAAGTTGTATCATAAGGAAAATAAAAAACATAGCAGCCGCGATTAAAATTTTCTTCCGGAATATAAGAAGTGTCAACAATTGGGAAATTAAAATCATTAAAAATATTTAAACCAGGTGAAGTAATAAACGTACATATATGAAAGTGAGAAATAGAACTAGTTCCGGAAGAACCTTTTAGGTAATAATTTATTGAAGACCCTGAAACTACTTTACTTGTTACGGTATCGAGGATGTTTTTATAAGGACCAATTGGCCAGGAGGTACCGTTAGCATATTCACTGCCAATGACATCTCCAACATCCCAATTATGAAGCTGTTGATCATTGGGGTTAATAAAGTCAATTAATTTAAATAATGTAATATTTGGGTTTGGAGCATTCCCAAAATATTGATTTACAAATACATTAGTTAAAGTAGATCTATCAAGGAAAAAATCCAATCCGACCCTATATACCGAATCAGGCTTATGATAAGGAAAAGTATAAAGATCGAATACCTGAACGAACCCATGATTCTTACCCAGAAATATTTGAAAACTATCCAAAGGGTCAGAAGTGACAATGCCGGAAGGATTTTGAGCAGTTACCAGAATCTTCTTAATTGAATCAACGGTACCAAGCACAGTCATTGTATCAATTCCAATAAGGGTTGCTTTATACCATAAATTGCTCGTATCACTATAGAGTATCCAGCTATCACCGATGTTTGCCTGGGTTTTAATAATTACAGAATCATTCCAATAGCTATCAAAAATGAATGTGCCATCACTCAATTGTTGCACTTTTTTTCCTAGCCAGCTACCTCCGTTTGAATCTAATAAAGGCATTGTATAGGGAGTACCATCATAACTGCCTCTGCGGGTGTGAAAAGGGTAGTAAAAAGTAGTACTTCCGAAAGTCTTTACCGAATCAATCCTTACCCCCCGCAAATATCCATTGCCATTGATGAAATAGTGCTTCACGCCGCTTTGCAGGCATTGGTAGTTCTGAGCGTTTGTGAAATAAGCGCTGAACAGGAAAATGAAAAGAAAGGCCTTTTTCATAATATGATTTTGTATAGTAAACAATAATAATCCATCTACTCCTTCACAAACTTCCTCACCTCGCTACCATTTATCTTAACAAAATAAATCCCGTTAGGTAAACTTGCTACATCCACTTGCACTTTTTCTATGTTGTACTCATGGTTATATAGCATTTGCCCTATGAGGTTGTTGATGGTTATTTGGTTTATTTTCTCTGTGGAGGTGATGGTTATAGAGGTGGTGGCAGGGTTGGGGTAGAGTTGGAGTTGATTGGGCATTAGGCTAATATTATTTACTTTATCCGGGAGACCACAATTGATACCATCAATGTTATAGGCTAGAAGGTTATCTGTTTCGTAGGTCGGCTCTCCATCCGCATAATGAAACTTAGTTTTGCCAATTCCAAGTTTATAAGTTACATCTGCTATTATCCAGCCAAGTCCCCAGGGATAATACCGTTGTGGGACTAATATGTATGCAGGGCTTTGCAAACAATAATTGGTGTCATAAGGATAATAAAAAACATAATTTCCATGATTGTTGGTCTCTTCGGGCATTTGTAAAGTATCACTTATAGGGAAAATTATATCAGAAAATGAGTATCCGCCTGCCTTACAAATTACGGCACATGGGTAAAATGAATAACAAGATGGAGACGACCCACTAATCGTAAAGTTTATGTTGTGGCCTGATATTACTTTATCAGTAACAGAATCCATAAGTTGTGTAATTAATGGTCCGTGATATGGATCTCCTTCTTCATGGTCACTTTTAATTATGTCACCAACATTCCAATTGTATAGTTGTTGCTCATTTGGGTTAATAAAGTCAACCAATCTAAACAATGTGACTGCTGCATTGGGAGGGCTTCCCCCATATGTGCTGTTAATAATGGAATAAGCACATGTGGATCTATCCAAATAGAAATCTAAACCTCCTCTATAAATGGAATCAGGTTTATGATATGGAAAAGTATAAAGATCAAATACTTGTACGAACCCATTATTCTTACTCAGAAATATTTGAAAACTATCCAAAGGATCAGAAGTAACAATACCAGAAGGATTTTGAGCAGTAACCAGGATCTTCTTAATTGAATCAACCGTACCAAGTATCGTCATCGTATCTATTCCTATGATGGTTGCTTTGTACCATAGACTGCTTGTGTCGCTATAGAATGTCCACGTATCACCAATGTTTGCCTGAGTCTTAATAATTACGGAATCATTCCAATAACTATCGAAAATAAAAGTGCCATCATTTAGCGCCAGTACTTTTTTACCTAACCAGCTTCCGCCATTAGGATCTAATACTGGCGCAGGAGGAGGAAAATTATAACTTCCTCTCGGTGTATGAAACGGATAATAAACCACCGAATCTGCATACGTCTTCACAGAATCAATCCTTATCCCCCGCAAATACCCGTTGCCATTGATAAAATAGTGCTTCACGCCGCTTTGCAGGCATTGGTAGTTCTGTGCGCTGCAGAAATAAGCGCTGAACAGGAAAATGAAAAGAAAGATCTTTTTCATAATATGGTTTTGTATAGTAAACAATAATAATCCCATTACTCCTTCACAAACTTCCTTACTTCTGAGCCATTTATCTTAACAAAATAAATCCCGTTAGGTAAGCCAGATACATCTACCTGCACTTTTTCGGTGTTGTACTCATGGGTATATACAGTTTGGCCTATTAGTTTGTTTATGGTTATTTGGTTTATTTTTTCTGTGGAGGTTATGGTTAGTGAGGTGGTGGCGGGGTTGGGGTAAAGTTGGAATGCACCGCTATTTTTTTCTAAATTATTGATAGAAAGTGAATGGTAACTACCGCAAGAAACACCATCTTTATTTACATATACGAGACTATTGTTTATTTGTGCTATTAAAAGATCTTCACAAGAAGCTTTTCCATAAACATCAGTAACGGTCATTAATTGTCCTAAACCAGTTTTGTAGAATTTTTCATAAGGGCAACAAGTGCCTTCTGATAAAGTTAAATATGATGCGTTACTAAAGCAAAAAATTGTATCTAAAGGATAAAAATAATATAGACAGTTATCCACATATTCTTCCGGCATTTTAAGGTGATCGAAAAATTTTGTAGTATCTACTGTTAAAGTATCATGGGAGATAATCTCTGAATGTGATGTTGTATTTAAATAATAATTATGGTCATCTTCTACTCCTGTATGTAGGAAGGTATATTGTGTGTGATATGGATCAATTATTGTTTTTGTTACAATACTATCAATTTGATAGCCTGAATAACCAATGTTTTGTTCACGGCAATAAGAAACTACAGGACTTGATGTAGTAGAAGTTTTTCTTTCAAAATAATCTCCAGGATTATAATCACATAATTCGAGCAAAGTCGGGTTATGGAAATTAACAATTTTGAATGATTGCGCAGAAGCATAATTATGTGAATAATAAGCCGCTTTATTAAAAAAATAATCTGAAACATGATATGGGAAAGTATAAAGATCAAATACCTGCACAAATCCATTATTCTTACTAAGTTTTAGTTCAAAATTGTTTATTGAATCAGCAGTGTTCAACACACCGGATGAGAAGGCATTTATGAGAATTGTTTTTACAGAATCCAAAGAACCCAAAATTGTCAAAGTATCTATTGAAATTATTGTAGCAGTGTAATAATTTCCAGTTGTGTCATTATAAAATATCCAGGAATCGCCCGGATTTGCTAGTGTTTTAATGATAACGGTATCATTAAAAATAGTATTGAAAAAAAAGCTACCATCCGTCTTTTGGATAACATGGCCACCAAGCCAACTTCCATTAGTTGTGTCTAATGGGAGAGATGAATTTCTAAAAGTTTTGTATGGGAAATATTCTATATCGCTTCCAACAGTCTTCACAGAATCAATCCTTATCCCCCGCAAATACCCGTTGCCATTGATAAAATAGTGCTTCACGCCGCTTTGCAGGCATTGGTAGTTCTGGGCGCTGCAGAAATAGGCGCTGAACAGGAGAGTGAAAAGGAAAACCTTTTTCATTAGGAGGGCTTTATATAATAAAGGTAATTAATTATTCAATTCATACCTTTCTTTTTTTGCGATTTTCAAAACCTCGTTACCTGAGTTTGAAATCAATATTCCTCATCCTGAATACCTGCACTACGCTGCTGTTCAGCACACTAATGGAAAAGACAACATTTGCGCCCGGATAATCATCCGGATGGCCCCTGTAGTTGGTAATGAAATAATCAGATTGTTCGGGGGGCACAAACGTCACCCGCTTCCTGTCTTCTTCACTCAACCCTAAAATATTATTTTCAAAATAAGCCGATAAATTGCAGCAAATATTTATATGCTTCCTCGGGTCTGACTCCAGAATATGGTCGAGCGCCTGTTTAAAACTGCAGCCCCAATAATCCATTTCATAGTTTTTTCGCAGATATTCATCTTCATGCGACACCAGCTCATTAAAATAAACCTGGTGAAAAGGATGGCTCTTTACCATGAAATAACCAATGGCCAATACCTGCAAACCGCAGATCCCCTGCACCACCATCCTGTACTTATTGTGCAGGAACTTATTGATAAAATAAAGGCACATCAGCACAAAGGGAGGCCATACAAAAAACAGGTGTCGCCAGTCGTCATAAATCACTGAATGTAAGAACAATACACTCATTATCGGTACAAAAAAACAAAGTACATACAGCAGGTAGTTGCGCTCCGGTGTATTTTTCAGGTACTCCATAGGTTTCTTGGAAATTTCATAGATAATAAACCCTATGCCGGCAATACCTGCGAACAGCCATAATACAGGGGTTGTGATGATAAACCAGGTGGGGAAATACGTCCATGGCAGTTCCGTGGCCGTTATCATTTTGCCGCTTATCAAAGTAGTGGCCCCCCATTTATAGTGCGACATGGACCTGAAACTCTCGACAAACATATGTACAGGTTGCCGCCAGATATACGGCCACGAAATGTACAGGGAAAAACAGAACGCCACAGAGTACAGCAATATATTCAGTACTTGCTTCAGTGGCTTTTCTTTATTCATTAACGCAGTAACGAGGTCTATCAGTAAAAAGACAAACAGGAAACTGCCCAGCATAATACCCATGATGCGGATACTGGTGCCATACCCGCACAGCAGCCCGGTGAGTAAAAACAGCCAGGGCTTGTTTTTCTGAAAAGCTATCCGGCTAGCCAGCAGCGTCAGCAGCACCATGCACATGAAGGGGATATCCTTGCTGTTGAAAAATGAGTGCGCATAAAGGCGGGGAGTAAATGCCAGTAAAATAAAACCTAAGCTGGCGAGGAACTTATTTTTATACAGTCTCAAAACCAGCACATAGCCCGCAAAAGCGCTGCACAGGAAAAACAGGTGCGTAACTATATGCCTGTTCAGGTATATATCGCGGGTGTCTTTCAGGTGCAGCCCTTTTTCAAAGAACAGCAGGAACAGCTCAAAACCCGCCCCGTGATTATCATTTTCCTTCACGAATAATTCACGGTCGCCATGAAACATATAATTGAAGTTGAGCAGGCCCGGGCCTCTCTGGTAAGGCTCATCCCAGCCAATGCCATAGTCCTGGTAAGAAAGCAAGCCAATGATAACGGCAACCACAAACAAAATTATGCCCGGCAGATATGGGGATATTTTTTCTTTCATATAGAATTTCGTCGCTGAAAAATAAGAAATTTATTTTTAGGAACGTTGACAAAATAAATTCCACCATATTGCGCAGCTATTTTTCTTTTTTTCAAGGCGCCAAAGCTGCTATTAGCAAGCCTATTTAAAGGTTTGGCAACGCCGGAAAAATGGAACGGCGTAGCCCTCACTGAGACAAATGAAAATAATTACCTGAATTTACCCCCTGTTTTATACACTACAATTTAGGATTTTCAATAATTCTTTTTCTTTATTGGTCATAGTGACAAGTTTTTCCCATTCCTTCTTGGTTTCGCTATGTCTGAGATTTACCTTATATGTGAAT
>CAISOH010000345.1 GCA_903887005.1 uncultured Bacteroidota bacterium
GTTTGTAAATGATGGTTTTAAACTGAAGCTAAAGAGCCCGGGGTTCCCATTTAGAGGGAAGGGGTGGAAATTCTGACCATTTCCCATAATACCACGCCTACGCTTACAGAAATATTCAGTGAATGTTTTGCACCCCATTGCGGAATTTCTATACAACCGTCAGCAATTTGTAACACCTGTTCATTGACGCCTGCGACTTCATTACCAAATACCAGTGCTATCTTTTCATTTTGCCAGTTAAGCCTGTTCAGCATGATGCTGTTGCGGGCCTGCTCAACTGCCAGTATTCTGTAACCTGCATCTCTTGCATAGTTTACGGCATCAATAGTGGTATCAAAATTTTTCCATTTTACTGTTTCTGTGGCGCCCAATGCTGTTTTATGAATATCGCGGTGAGGTGGAGCGGGGGTATAGCCGCACAGGTATATTTCTTCTATCGCAAATGCATCGCAGGTGCGGAATACGGATCCTACATTATGCATACTCCGTATATCGTCCAGTATTACAATTACGGGATGTTTCGGGCTGCTTTTTATTTCTTCCGGGCTTTTACGCTCCAGTTCTTCCATTGTTTTTTTCTGTATCACAAATTGGTTTTAAGTATGACAATAATAGCAGGGCTGCTGCATTCTATAACCCTAATGTCACCCCCTCGGGGTTTAACGAAATAAAACTGTTCATTTTACTATAATAATATCATCCCTTCGGGATTTTTCAGCCTATTGAAATAAGAATGCAACAGCAAAGCTAATAACACTAAACAGAGCCAAAAATGATGTAATGCCAATTGTATATCAATTTACGGCTTAAAAGAATTTCTTACAATGAAGTGTTTGCAATTTGTTTATAATCAATTTATTAAAAATAAAAAAAACTACAATATATCTGTCCTTAACGGATTGTTGCACCCGCTTCGGGGTGCGTTCTTTGGTGGTTTACGATTGCTATAAACATGTAACCCCCTCGGGGTTATGACATAAAATCTGCTTACATTCGAGTCAGTAACGTCATCCACATTTTATTCCCGATGAGTTGGGATGGGTACTCGCAAAGACGCAAAGGCGCTGTTTCCAATTAACGTTTTTAAGTTCGCAAAGGCATAAAGTAGTACAGATTTTTTACGTTTAAATGGTATTATACCAATACTCATTCTAAATTAGTCTATACTCACTTGCCTATAAACCCCGACCCTAAAGGGAGGTGAACTTTAATGTGTCCCTGTCAAATTCGCTGGAAGGTGAACTTTAAAGCCCAGGTCCTCCTAAAGGGATGTGTTATTTATGGCCCGCATTTTTGGGACTAATTTAACACGGGTATTGGTATTATTTCATAACAAGCGTTAAAAATAAAAACCCCGGCTTACAGCAGGGGCTTTTATTTTTATGTTTTTCGTGGGTATTATTTTTTCTTTGCGGGCGCTGCTGCTGCTTTTCCGGCAGCCGCAGGGGCTGCTTTTCCTGCTGCGGGCGCTGCTGCTGCTGCGGGCGCTGCTCCGGCAACGGCAACTGTTTCTTCCTGGCGAAGGGCACGCGTAGTAACTACTGATGCTACCGGAATACGGGGAGAGTTAAGTATCTCCATATTTTCGGCTTTTACATCCTGTACACGGATATTGCCATGCAGCTGGAGGTCATCAATATTCACCATGATATTCTCTTTGAGGTACTTAGGGTAAGTACGAATGTGGAGGGATTTCATTTTAAGCTCCAAACGTCCGCCATCTTTTACTCCCTGTGGCTGTCCGACAAAATGCAGGGGCAGGTTGGTGACTACTTTGCGGTCTTCCACCAGTTCGAGGAAGTCAACATGGTTGAGCACATCGGTAACCACATCAAACTGCAGGTCTTTCATAATTGTCCTGTAGTTATTTCCATCAATAGAAATCTCAGCTATCTGGAATTCCGGTGTGTACACCAGGGTGCGGAAAGCAATCAGCGGTGCGCTGAAATGGATGGTTTCGTTTCCTCCGTATATTACGGCAGGTACCTGTTCTTCAGAACGAAGCTGGCGTGTAGCTTTTTTACCAAGGCCGCTTCTTCTTGTTCCTTCAATTTTTACACTTTTCATTTTAGTGTTTTTTTCTTTCAGCGCCGGTCGCATATCCGCCTAACATCCGGTCGTTGAAATCGTTTTAATAATTTAAGTTGTCCCGTTTTGGGGGCGGATTTTTTTGTATAAACAGTCTTTAAATATCGTTAATTGGTTAAAACGTTAACTGGTTAAAAAGTTGTGTCATGCCGACTTAATTAACCTTTTAACTTATTAACTCTTTAACTTATTTTCTATTACTATGAATAAACAAAGAACTTATTGACTTATTCTCAAAAGTATTGCGGATGGCAACTGCAAACAATTCACCCGTAGTCAATACTTTTATTTTACTACATTCTTTCTTCAGCGGTATGGTATCACAAACCACCAGTTCTTCCAACTCGGATTTTTCAATATTATCATAAGCATTACCGCTTAGCACGGGGTGGGTACAAAAAGCCCTTACCGATAAAGCCCCGCGTTCTTTTAATATTGCCGCTGATTTGCACAAAGTCCCTGCCGTATCACAAATATCATCTATCAATACTACATTCCGGCCGCTAACATCACCTATAACCGTCATTGAGGCAATCTCATTCGCACGTTTACGTTGTTTGTCGCAGATAACCATATCCGCTTCAAAATACTTGGCAACTTCACGTACCCGGTTGGTGCTACCCACATCGGGGGCGGCAAAGATAATGTTTTCTATCTTCAATTTTTCGATATAAGGGATGAAAATTGCTGAGGAATCGAGGTGATCCACCGGTATATCGAAAAAACCTTGTATCTGAGGGGCGTGAAGGTCCATGGTCATAACGCGGTTGGCGCCTGATTTGGCAAGTATATTGGCCACCAGTTTTGAAGCTATCGCCACGCGTGGCTTATCCTTTCTGTCCTGGCGGGCATAGCCGAAGTAGGGTATTACCGCTGTGATATAACCGGCCGATGCACGGCGCGCTGCATCTATCATCATCAGCAGTTCCATTAAATTGTCTGATGGCGCATATGTTGACTGTACGAGGAAAACATAATCCCCGCGTACCGACTCATTGAATACAGGCTGGAATTCTCCGTCGCTGAATTTTTGAATGCTGAGCGCTCCAAGCGGTTTGCCGTAGTTTTTTGCAATTTTTTCTGCAAGGGAAAGAGAAGCATTACCCGAAAATATCTTTACTGAAGAATCCATAAATCTGAAATGGAGTGCAAAGGTACGGAAAGCGATCTTTAACCCCAAACCCATACTACAAAAAAAGCAGGGTAGTTGCAGGGGTTTTTCCTTAATACAAGGCGAAACAGGCTATTATATTGGTTAAAAAGGTTTTGAATTTGTTTCAATATAAATTAATGCAACATAACAGATCCTATACTTCACACCGGATAAAAATGTGCAAAAGAGGTTTCTCGCAAAGGCGCAAAGCCGCCAAGGATAATGAATTGATAATAAGTAAATTATAAAATCAAGACCGCAAAGTCCTGCGAATTAAACAATGTACAATTTTATGTGGCTACAAGTATAACATGCCTAAAGAATAAATTTGTAATGGTCCAGATGAATATATAATAGTTCCTTACCAGTTTGTAACTTTACTTTTACCGGAACAATATTCACCTACATTGTAAATGACTATAAGGCAACAATTTAAAAGTGCTATCAGACGGGGAACAGGTGAAGCGCACCTTATCATGATGGGTAATCCTGGTAATGACTTCTCAGATATTATTATTGATGCGGCTTTGACCAATTATGCATGGGATGGACAAGCGGAACCAAGTAGAGCTTTGTATATTTCCGAATTAATTTCCTTATCAGGTCAGCAAGAAAAAATCAGGGATGCTGTATTAACCGGTCTTGCCACTGAAAGGGAAGATACCTGGTCATTGACTCAATTATTTGATCTTGCCAAAATATTTGCTCAACAAGGAGATAGTAGCTCAAAAAAAGCTATTTACAAACGTTTTTTTAATCGACCTATATATGGATCTGATTGGTGTGGATATCAAGAAATAATTGAGCTTGATGGTTTTGAAGGTTTAACACGAATTGCAATCATTATAGGTAAACATTTAGAAAAAAATCCCGATGATTGGCAGGATGATAGTATAGTTGGTCATTTTCAGAAAAAAAATCCTTCTATTGAAGCCTGGAAGCAACTTGAGACATTAAGTAAAGAAAATAGATTTATTAAAATTTATCTTAGCAGCGTAAATGAAAACCGTAAATTACGTTCGGCTGATAAGAGAAAAGTCATTGTTTATAAGGATATTATTGAAGAGATAGAATTAAGAAAGCATTTTTGGATTGGTAGCAGAAAGTTGACGGATTGCGACATTGCATTAATAGCAAGTAAATTTTTGATTGAAAAAGATCAATTAAAGAAAGAAAAACTACTCTCTGTTTTTGGAGAAATAAAATTCCCTTTTGATTATCATCAGATATTAGAACTTGCAAAGAGAAAGCCAAACAGTAAAAACAGAATCGTAGAATTTGCTATTGATGCCTTAAAGCATTTATCGTCGAATGAGATAAGAGCCTTTGCAATTGAAAGACTAAAAAAAGCAAATTCACCTGCGAAGTATGCTATCATTTTGAAAAGTAATTATAAAGCCAGGGATGCTATCCTCTTAAATGAGATAGCCAGAAAATTTGATAATAAAGATATCATAGAGTCCCTAGTCCAATGTTATAAGGATATTTACAGGGCAAATAAGACAAAAGAATGTAACCTAAGTTCAAGTACCAAATGCAACACGCTTAGTCAATTTACGTCCGGGGGTACCCCCGGACGTAAATTGACTAAGAATCCTAAACTTCGTGCTGCTTATGACTCCAAAA
>CAISOH010000346.1 GCA_903887005.1 uncultured Bacteroidota bacterium
CCCCAACAAACATGGAGGTTTTATACCTTTATTCTTACACTTGCAAACATAGGAGGGTTTTTATCGGTGGGCACATACTGATTTTGCTATAATATTATCATCCTTTCAGGATTTTTTGGGTAGAACCTGAATTTTACAGCGAACATCATATTTTTCTGCGTCATCTGCGTTCTATTTCCTAATTACTCCTAACTTTGCATTATGTCGGCTCATAAGATCATAATAGCAATAGACGGCTTTTCATCGTGCGGTAAAAGTACACTGGCTAGAGAATTAGCTGCCAGGCTGGGGTATAGTTATATAGATAGCGGCGCTATGTATCGTGCAATAACGTTATACTTTCTGCGGAACCAGGTGGACTATTCCGACCATAGTGCAGTACTTGCAGCCCTTGCGAATATCAATCTGACTTTTGTATTCAATGAGCAAAGCCAGGGCTCTGATATCCATCTCAATGATGAAAATGTGGAACCTTATATACGCGACATGATTGTTTCGGAAAAAGTTAGTGAAGTATCGGCTATCAGGGAGGTCCGGTCATTTGCCGTAGCGCAGCAAAAACGAATGGGCAGGAAAAAAGGGATAGTAATGGATGGCAGGGATATAGGCACTGCCGTATTTCCTCATGCGGAGCTGAAAATATTTATGACTGCCGAACCGGAAGTACGTGTGATGCGACGATTCAAAGAAATGTATGCTGCAAACCCGCATACAACCATTGAAGATGTCAGGCACAACCTGGAGCTTCGGGATTATATAGACAGTACGCGTGAAGAAAGTCCGCTGCACCAGGCAGAGGATGCCATATTATTGGATAACAGTAATCTTTCTAAAGAAAAACAACTGGAAATGGTAATGGATTGGGTAAAATCCCTGACCCCTAAAGGAGAACCAGCTATTTAGCCTTTTCTTTAAATTTCAGAAGTAGGATGAAAATTGAGCTTGTTTTACCAAATACATGATTCAATTTGGATTATCCTATGCCCACTTTCTTAAAAGGCTATATTCTCATTCTCTTTTCCCTCAACACATATATCCATAAAGCCTATCACCTTTTACTAACTTTTAAAACCTTTAAATGGTTTTAATAATATTGTAACAATTCCGAAAGAACCTTTAAAGCTAAAAAAATGAACTTATGTTATTTAGAAACTTAAAATGGTGAATTTCATGTCTTGCAGCACAAGCAACCGCACAAAGCCACCCGTGCAGCAATTCATTCAGTCGCTACACTTGCTCTTACCTACGCTGCCACAATAGGAATAGTTCTATTCAACAACTTACACACAATCGGCACAGGGGCGGTTCACAAAATAATATACTTTGAATTGAAGAAGAATATACCTTTAGGATATTAGATATACCTATGAAAAGGGTATTACTCATACTTT
This sequence comes from uncultured Bacteroidota bacterium, assembly GCA_903887005.1. Classification (GTDB taxonomy): domain Bacteria; phylum Bacteroidota; class Bacteroidia; order Chitinophagales; family Chitinophagaceae; genus Nemorincola. The sequence goes on from CAISOH010000346.1 coordinate 1,392, forward strand.
TATTCCAGTGGAGGTGAGGAGGGTTGTAAAGGAATAGGTGTATGAACTATGAAGGGCTATGAATTGCGGCATCATTGAGTAATCACAGCAATGGAAATAAATCAGCGACACCGCCTTGACTGATGCCGTGCCCCTTGAAAAAAGGAGACACGGCTAAGACACGAAAAATTCGGTACTGTTTCAATTTGAATTTTAAAAAGTTTGAACAAAGTTTTTTTTCAACTTTGCAGTTTGGCAAGGGAGCATTTTCATTATTAAATTTCCTTACCTTTATGTTTTTATAAAATTGTAATAAATTTGATACAATGAACCATATATTCATTATTACTATGGGCATATTACTGCTAACTTCATGCTCTAAAAAATCATCTACTTCTACTACAACAAAAGTACAAATTGAAGATGCCATTACTTTAGTGGATAATGGTGTTACATATACTAATATTGGAAGTAAAGGAGGTTTTGGAAATTGCACAATTTCCAAAACTATTAATTATTCGTCTTTGTCTCTATCGGTGAACACAAATTCAGCATTTCCTATATCATTTAAAATTAATGATGCCGGTGGGCCTCCTAATAGTTTAGGAGTTTATAAATTTGCCCCAATAGATACCGTTGATACGAGATTAAATTATAATTCCTCATTTACTGAAACTTTTAGTGGTGGCGAGAGTTATACTGTTGATAGTATTTTGATTAATATTACTTATGCAGCAGGAACTACAATTTTAGGCACTTATCAATTTTGGTTAAGCAATATCTCTGGAAATAAAACAGTTACAGGCATAATTAAATGGCATGATGCATATATATATTAGTGTAGTATAATTATCTTTAACTTTCCGTTTACATTCAAACTGAGACACTACCGAAAATTCAATTCTTTTATGTGAAAAAAGCAATCTTCATATTCCTGCTTTCATTTCCCTTTTTTGCTAATGGGCAAATGCTGGTTTATACAGTGGCTGGAGGAGGTCATTCATCTTCTTTAGGAGATGGCGGACCCGCTACAGCAGCAACTTTAGGATCTGATGAAGGTATATGGCTTGATGGCAGTTGTAATCTTTATATATCTGATTTGGGAAATAGAAGAATCAGAAAGGTAAATGCGGTAACAAGTATTATTACTACCATTGCTGGTACTGGTACTGGAGGTTATTCAGGTGATGGCGGACCCGCTACTAACGCACAAATAACAAATTATGGCTTGTATGCAGATGCCATAGCGAATGTTTATTTTGCAGATCCAACATATAAAAGAATACACAGAATAGATGCAACAACAGGTATCATTACCACATTTGCCGGAGGGGGGGCATTATTAGGCGATAATGGACCAGCAACAAATGCCAAAATAAGTGATCCTCGGAATGTATATGGAGACCATGCAGGGAATATCTACATTGGAGAAGCTGCAAGAATACGTAAAGTATCTGCGTCAGGCATCATAACGACAATTGCTGGAACCGGAAATACAGGTTTATCGGGTGATGGTGGCCCAGCTACTAACGCACAAATAAACTACCCACACACTATGATGTTTGATGCAAGTGGTAATTTTTATTTTGCGGATAGAGTTAATCATCGGATTAGAAAAATAAGCCCAACAGGGATTATTACTACTATTGCGGGTACAACAGATGGCTTTTCAGGCGATGGAGGATTAGCCACTGCTGCCCAACTTAGTGGTCCAATTAGTTTTGTTATTGATTATATGGGAAATCTGGTAATAGGAGATAATCAAAATAATTACCTCCGTAAAGTAGATGCCAATACACACATCATTACGAGTATTGCTGGTGTCGGTACGACAATAACAGGAAGTTTTGCTGAAGGTGTTCCGGCAACTGTGGCGGATATTCATCCTGAGTTTATGTTCCTTGACCGTTCAGGAAATATTTATTTTTCAAATTACGGTGGACAAGTACGTAAAGTAACCCATTATTATCCCAGTGAACTCTATAGTGCAAATGACTGTGGAGAAACTGCTGTGCAAGATGTACAACAAGAAAATAATAAAGTGGAGCTATACCCAAACCCTGCGAGTGATGAGCTAACAATAAAAACGAGTAAAAGGGCATACACTACTTTTACTATCACCAACAGCATAGGGCAGGTATTTATACAGCAGCATATACTATCAACAGAAACAAGTGTGCCTGTAAAAGACCTGCCTGTGGGTGTGTACTATATCCTGTTTAAGGGGGAGCATGGTGTGGTGGTGAAGAGGTTTTTGAAGGAGTAGGTGTGTGAAACCCCGACCCTCCCGAAGAAAAATCGGGACAGGTGCCGGGTGGTGAAATTTAATGGTCGAGGATACCAGATGTGTGTGAAAGAGTAGGTGTCTGAACTATGAACGGATTTTATGAAAGGGTATGAATGGCGGCATCATTGAGTAATCACAGCTAAAGGAATAAATCAGCGACACTGTCTTGACTGGCGCCGTGTCCCTTGAAAAAGGAGACACGGCTACGACACGAAAAACTATTTTAAGTGAAAAATATAATCTACATATTACTGCTTTCATTACCTTCTTTTGCTAATGGGCAGACCGGTGAGATGCGTGTTTATACGGTAGCAGGAAGATTAACACCAGGAACATCAGGTGATGGCGGCCCGGCTACAGCAGCTCGATTAGATGAAACAGAAGGCGTTTGGATGGATGGTTTCTGCAATCTATATTTGACAGATAATGGACATAGCAGCATAAGGAAGGTTAATCTTACAACTGGAATTATTACAACTGCTGCAGGTACAACACGTGGATTTTCTGGAGATAATGGTCCTGCAACAAATGCGCAGATACAGCCCTATGGTTTATTCGTGGATTCTATTGGCAATATTATTATCGCAGATGGAGGCAATGACAGGATTCGGAAGGTTGACGCAGTAACGGGTATCATAGTTACTATTGCAGGAGGTGGGTCATCTTTAGGAGACGGAGGAATGGCTACCAATGCACAGTTAAAAAATCCTCAAAATGTATATGGAGATAAGGCAGGCAATATTTATATTGGTGAAACTATAGGAATTAAAAAGGTAAATGCATCTGGTATTATTACTACAATTACCGGAACAGGTACATGGGGATTATCTGGCGATGGTGGTCCAGCAACTGCGGCACAGGTGTTCGGTCCTAGTGGAATGTTAATGGATAAATCAGGTAATTTTTTCTTTGCGGACAGAGGTAACAGCAGGATTCGCAAAATTTCTCCTTCAGGAATTATTACTACAGTAGCAGGTTCTACGGATGGATTTTCCGGTGATGGTGGCCCAGCTACTGCTGCTCAATTAAGTGGCCCAATAAGTTTTTGTATTGATTACCTTGGCAACATTGTAATTGGAGATAACCAGAACGATTTTATTCGTGTAGTGGATGCCAAAACCGGTATAATAAAAACAATTGCGGGTGTCGGCATTTCAGTGGTCGGCACTCTGGCAGAGGGCGCACCTGCAATGGCTGCATCTATTCATCCGGAGTTTATGTACCTTGACCATGGAGGTAATATTTATTATTCCTGTTTTTGTAGTCAAGTACGTAAAATAACCAACTACAACCCAAGCTTAAATGATCTTACAAATGATTGCGACAAAACGGAGGTGCCAGGAGTACAACAAGAAAGAAATAAAGCGGAGCTATACCCAAACCCTGCGAGTGAAGAGCTAACAATAAAAACTAGTAAAGGAGCCTACAATACTTTTACTATTACTAACAGTATAGGGCAGGTAATGATACAGCAACATATAACCTCAACAGAAGCAAGTGTGCCTGTAAATGCGCTGCCTGTGGGTATGTACTATATACTGTTTAAGGGGGAGAATGATGTGGAGGTGAGGAGGTTTTTGAAAGAGTAGGTGTGTGAACGAGAAACCCCGACCCTCCCAATGAAAAATCGGGACAGGTGCCGGGATGTGAAATTTAAAGGTCGAGAATACCAGATGTGTGTGAAAGAGTAGGTGTCTGAACTATGAACGGATTTTATGAAAGGCTATGAATGGCGGCATCTTTTGTTATCAAAGCTATGGGAATATATCAGCTACACTGCGTTGACTGACGCCGTGTCCCTTGAAAAAAGGAGACACGGCTACGACACGAAAAAAAATTTTAAGTGAAAAATGTAATCTACATATTGCTGCTTTCATTGCCGATTTTTGCTAATGGGCAAAGCGGTATTATTAGTACTATTGCTGGTATAGGGACTCCTGGTTATAGTGGTGATGGAGGACCTGCAACTGCCGCGCAATTAAACCATCCTGATGACATCAAATTTGACATGGATGGCAATATGTACATTCCTGACGAGCTTAACCATACAGTCCGCAAAATCAGCACATCAGGCATTATTAGTACAGTCGCCGGGAATGGAACTCATGGATATAGTGGTGATAATGGTCCCGCAACCAATGCAAAATTATATCAACCAACAGATGTCGCTTTTGATGCCGTTGGCAATATGTATATTTCTGAATTTATAAATGGAACAATCCGCAAAGTGGCACCGACCGGAATTATCACCACTTTTGCCGGAATCGGAACAAATGGATTTAGCGGTGATGGAGGACCTGCAACTGCCGCTCAATTAGCTGATCCTTTAGGTTTAGTGTTTGATAGTAAAGGGAATCTTTATTTTTCATGCAATGATAATTTTCGGATACGCAAAATAAGTGCGTCTGGTATTATTACCACAATCGCTGGAACTGGCGTAGGAGGATATAGTGGAGATGGCGGTCCAGCTACTATGGCGCAAGTGCGACTTACTGGATATTTAGCTGTTAGCCCAACGGGAGATTTATATATTCCTGATTTTCCAAATCATAGAATTAGAAAGGTTGATCCATCTGGTATCATCACAACATTTGCCGGAACTGGGACTTCTGGATATAATGGCGATAATGGTCCTGCGTCAGCAGCTACATTTGCGTCCCCCTTTTCTTTGATTTTGGATCATTCAGGCAATATGTATATTACCGATAAAATATACTATGTAATTCGCAAAATAAATTCATCCAGCATCATTACAACAATTGCAGGAAACGGAACTGTAGGATTTAGTGGGGACGGGGGGGCTGCCACCGCCGCACAATTTGGTGATTTAATGAATTGTTCTGCAGTTGATGCATTTGGGAATCTTTACATAGGCGACCCTAATAATAATAGAATTAGAAAGATTACTTACAATAATGTGGGGGTAATAGAAATAAACAATTCGGTAAGTAACGTATCTATTTACCCCAACCCGGCCACAGATGAACTAATAATAAAAATGAGTAAAGGAGCCTACAACACTTTTACTATCACCAACAGCATAGGGCAGGTAATGATACAGCAGCACATAACCTCAACAGAAACAAGTGTGCCTGTAAATGGGCTGCCGGTGGGTATGTACTTTATTCTGTTTAAGAGGGAGAATGGTGTGGAGGTAAAGAGGTTTGTGAAGGAGTAACTATAGGCTTATTATTTTAAAAAATTATTTGCATTTATCAAATTTTAAACCATCCCCTATAAAAGAAAAAAGACCTGAAAGGCAAGCCTATCAGTGCTTTCACTTTTTAGAAAATAGTCCCTTTAGGTAGAATTTTAGTTAATGATTTTCAATATCGAATACTCCGTCGGTAATATGTATTACCGAGTCATTTGCGTCAATGGCGTCAAAGGCAAAAGTCCCAGCCAATATATTCCAGTCGTAATATGTGTACGTGATGGAACCGCCATGGGTGCTGTCAGTGTGGAATCCATTGAACCAAGCCCCGGAAATATAGGGAATAGATACTACGAATTTCGCTACACGAAAATAAGCCTTTCAGGGAATCCACCTCGAATGAATATTCATTAATTTTATGGGATGCAATACACAGACAAGCTTTCCGAACATTATCATTCACTATTAAGTGGCAAATATGATTGTATTGA
>CAISOH010000347.1 GCA_903887005.1 uncultured Bacteroidota bacterium
AAAATCAATTAGTTAATGAAATATTGTGCTCAAATCCTTGCGCATTTCTTGCGCACCGTTGCGCATTCTTTGCGCACTGAAATTTTATAATATTAAAAATTAATGACATAATATACAAATTCAGAAACAAATATAGGCGGTATTATTGACAATTCCAAATATTTTGGAAAAATTATTTTTATTTAATGTGGTCTGATATAGAGTTAGAAACAGAATAATAAATTGTGTCTATTCCTGTAGGCGTATGAAATTCAAAAGTGTATCCTGCCCATACCCCGGTAATAACACCTCCGGAAACCTTTGCATGATAATTACTTGCGCTCCATTTACCACCAATTGTTGAATCAGATAACGTAATTGTAGCACCAACACAAACAATATTATCCTTACCAATAATAGGCGAAACAACCGGCATATGCTGAACCGTTAAAATCACATAATTAGAAACCGCAAAAATGGTATCACCAATACTGTTTGTCAACAGGCAGGTAACAGTATCATTATTATTCAAAGTATGAGTGGTAAATCCTGTACTATCTGTGCCCACATTTATGCTATTTATCTGCCATTTATAATGAGGTGTCGTTACTCCATAAAATGTAGCCTTAAAATGAACAAATGAGCCGGAGCAGATGGTATCGGTGGGAGTGGTTATGTTTATAGTCTGGGCATGTAAGCATACCGGGAAGAATAGTAATATGCAGAGTATTGTTTTCATACCATTATCAAATATAATCTTATTCTTTTAAAAATTTCCGGACAAAGGTCCTGTTATTATCTCCATAGAGTGTAATGAGATAAATTCCAACCGGAAGAGATTGGATATTTACTTTGGTAAAAGGGGTGTTGATAGGTTGTTGCAATATTTTTCTGCCATCGTAAGCCGAAATGGAAAATGAATGATAATGATCGGGGTAGGCATAAATGATAATCTCATTTTTTGCCGGATTCGGGAAGATTACCATTTCATTCTTAGTGAAAGAAACGCTGACTGCCATTGTATCATAACAGCCTGTTGGTAAGGTGTAAGTAATGATTGCAGTACCAGGGTTATTCCCAATGATCAATCCTGATCTATCAACTAAGGCAACGTTTGAATTACTGCTGTTCCATATTCCACCATCAATTGAAGTCTGTAAAATAGTTGATGCGTTATATAAAATAGCTGTGTCTCCAATTATTGCAGGTATAGGATTAATGGTAATTTCTTTAGTCGCAAAACAACCATTATTTGAAAAGTAATTAATAAATGCGATACCCGGATTTATTGCAACTACTAACCCTGTGCTATCAATTGCAGCAATTGTTGTGTCCGTGCTATACCAAAGAATTCCTGTAGAATCTCCGGAAAAGTTTGTAGTTGTCCCCATGCATAGATTATCGTTGCCGGTCAATGAAGGGATAGGTTTAACTATGACCTCCTTTGAAACTGTACAAGAGCCATAAGTGTAATTGATCAATGCAGAACCAGCGGATAAGCAACTTAATAAACCTGACTGGTCAATGTTGGCAATGTCGGGGTCAGCGCTGCTCCAAATTCCTCCAGATGTGCTGTCAGCCATAAATATTGAAGTGTTGAGGCACAGACTGTCAGCACTGATAATATGACCTGGCGGAAGAATATTGACAGTAGTTGTTTGTGATGCTGAACCGCATAAGTTGACTACAGAAAGTGTTATTGTATCAAAACCCGGATTAATGCCTTTTATTATACCGCTGCCACGGTTAATAATAGCGTTGCTATTACTAACCTGCCAATCAGGTAAACCGTCGGTTGAATCTGATATCATAATAGAATCACCAATACAAATATCTGGTGGAGTAGTAAAATAAGTAATAGTAGGTTTATCATAAACATACACTGGCGTTCCCCAAGTGCTTGTGCCACAAACATTTGTTTCAACGTCATAAACATAGTCAATACCTGCTTTTATGCCAATTATGCTATTGTTAGACACAATAGAAACATCTCCATATTTGGAATACATACGTCCATTTACTCCAACACCATCATTTATTAAGAGGTAACCTCCAACACATAGTCTGGCTTCACCACTCCCGCCTAAAGAAAATCCAGCATAGGGAAATGAAAAAATATACACAAATACGTATGCATTGGCAGAGCCACATGTGTTAACGATGGTGTAGATAATAGAATCTACGTTAGGTGAATTTCCCATACCGCTCGCCACTCCGGTAACAACCCCTCCAGAAACTGTTGCATATCCATTACTTGCAGTCCATACACCGCCAACAGTGGAATCGGAGAGAATTATTGATGAACCGGCACAGACTTGTATAGAGTTACCAATAATAGGTGAAACAACCGGCATATGCTGAACCGTAAAAACCACCTTATTAGAAACAGCAAAAATGGTATCACCCAAACTATTTGTCAGCAGGCAGGAAACTGTATCATTGTTGCTTAATGTATGAGTAGTATATCCTGCACTATCGGTGCCGGTATTTGTGCTATTTATCTGCCATTTAAAATGAGGTGTTATTACTCCGGTATAAGTAGCCTTAAAATGAACAAATGAGCCGGAGCAGATGGTATCGGTGGGTGTGGTTATGTTTATTGTCTGGGCATGTAAGCATACCGGGAAGAATAGTAAGATGCAGAGTATCGCTTTCATGCCGTTATCAAATATAATCTTATTCTTTTAAAAATTTTTCAGAATGAACATCATAGTATCCGTAAAAGTTAATCATGTACACTCCGGGAGGAAATAACTGAGTATTGATTTTTGTGATGGGTCCGTCCACATTTTTCTTTAACATTACCTGCCCTATACTGTTCATGACAGAGTAGGCATAAAAGAAGCTGGTATCCACTTGTAAGGTTACTTCGTATTTTGAAGGATTGGGGAATACTGCCGTTTTATAAATACAATCGGCGACATTTATTATTCCGGTATCCAGGCAACCTGAAGGGAGCGTATAGGTAATGAATGTATAGCCCTGACTGATGCCAGTTACTATTCCAGACTGGTCAATTACAGCAACATTGTGGTTATTACTTTTCCAGGTCCCTCCTTTTGTTGTATCTGTAAGTGCTATGGACTTTCCGATACAAATACTATCGTTCACTTTTATTTGACCTGGAGGAAGAATATTGATAGAAGTGGTTTTGAAAGCAGTACCACATTGGTTTGATGCTGATAGCGTAATTGTTGCTAAACCTGGAGAAATTCCTGTAATTACTTTATTGTTGTAAATAGTGGCACCGTAATTATCTACATGCCATGCAGGAGGCGAACCATCCGATGAATCAATTATTTTAACGGTATCCCCTAAACAGATTTCAGGAGGACATATAAATGTTATTGCCGGCTTATCAGTGACAATTACCCATTGGCCTGATGTGCTTGTGCCACATGCATTTGTTGCTGTAGAATAAACATAATCTCTACCTGCTTTCATACCAATGATACAAGTGTTATCATACACTGTAAGAGGACAATTCCACCTAGAAACATATCCGAATGTTGAATACAAAGCTACATAGAAATCGTCAGTAACGGTTTTGGTTTCCCCTATACAAATACTACCATTGCTTATGTAAAAACCATAGGCGTATGGCATACTTTCTACTACAATTGTTTTTTTTGAAGTATCAGCGCCACACGTATTGGTTTTAATATAGAAAATAGTGTCTGGATGAAAATAATTTGTAGCAAAGATGGCAGTTACAACTCCTTCGGATACTGTAGCATAGCCACTACTGTCCCACCACACCCCTCCAGCTGTTGAATCTGACAATGTTATAGTCGCCCCAACACATACAATACTATCTTTTCCAATAATCGGTGAAACAACCGGCATATGCTGCACAGTAAAAATCAAATTATTAGAAACAGCAAAAATGGTATCACCCAAACTATTTGTCAGCAGGCAGGAAACTGTATCATTGTTGCTTAATGTATGAGTAGTATATCCTGCACTATCGGTGCCGGTATTTGTGCTATTTATCTGCCATTTA
>CAISOH010000348.1 GCA_903887005.1 uncultured Bacteroidota bacterium
TGTTTACGTAATTGGTCTAAGTGTTCTTTAGTAATTTGATTACCATTTATATCATACCTACCAATAATATGAGGATCAGTAGTTGACATTTGAATACCATGTTGAGTGCCACAATCATTTTTTGTGATAACTAAATTCATTGTGGTATTTACTAATTCTTTACTATTGAAGGGTTTGGTAATATAATCATCGGCGCCTTCATTCATACCTGCTCTTACATCTTTCTCATCATTGAACGCAGTAAGAAAAATAAAAGGAATAGAATGTGTGTTTTTTTCATTCCTGATAATTTCAAGAATTTTGTGACCGCTGATATCAGGTAATTGAATATCACAAATTATTAAATCAATTTTTTCATTATTGATTTTATCAAGGCCATCCTGGCCTGTTAGCGCCAATATTACTTCGAAGTTATATACATTTAATATAAACCCCAGCGCCTCACTTAATCGTCTGTCATCTTCAATGATTAATAATCTACTTTTTTTCATTTAATTTTATTTCGGTATTGAAATGCTGAATGTGGTTCCTTTGCCTTCTACGCTGTTAAAATATACTTTGCCATTATGTTTTTTGATCGAATAATCAATGACTATCAGGCCTAAGCCGGTACCTGATATTGTACCCACATTTGACGCTCTGAAGAAGGAGTTAAAAAGTTTTGATTTCTCTGATGAAGGAATACCTATGCCAAAATCCTTCACATCAAAAATTATTGAATCATTCTTGATTTGTGCTCTTAATACAGGTGATGGTTTGCCTTGGGAGTACTTAAATGCATTGTTAATAATATTAATTAATGCAAGACGTAATAACTTCTTATCAAACAGGCCAGAACCTATATCCGGATTGCATTCTATTAATAAACTGCGACCATCAATATAAGGGTTAAACAGTTCGTCTTTAAGAATGGTAATGAAATAATAAATATTGTGTACCTCAGGTTCAAATTCAATATTATTGTTTTCAATGCGGCTGATGTTCATTAACTGATCAAGAATATCCGTCATATTGCCCACCTCTTTACTGATACGGCTCACCACTGTTTCCGGATTTAATGCAATAAGGGCGTTTGAAGATTTATTTGCCAATATTATTTCCAATATTTCGGTATTAGCAAGGATAATCGATAGGGGGGTTCTTAATTCATGAGACGTTATACGGATGAAACTGGATTTTTTATTATTAAGCTCCTGTTCTTTTATTATTAGTTCGTTCAGGTTTTTTTCCCGGTTCATTATTTCAGTAATGTCAGTGATCCTGCAAACAAATGCAGCTTCCTCTGCACTCATGGCAACCGTAAGTGTGTAATCAAAATACTTTTCTACCCCTTTCCTTGTTGTTAAGCTAAGCATCCCGAACTGGCTTTCGCCGGTAAGATACAATAATTCGATTTTTTGCTTCACTTTTGGCAACTCATCCGTTGACAGAAGATGGAAAAAATTGAGTTTAAAATCCGTTTCATATTCTGAAAGATTTATATCAAAAATTGTAAAAAAAGAATTATTATACAAATTTATACTTCCATCAGCATTGCACCTGAAAACCCCATCTTTTATTATATTCATGAAGTTCATGATTCTCTTTTCCTGGATTATTGCATATTTTTCATTTTTTATTTGTTCTGTTATATCTACACCATAGGCAATAACATAAGTAATTTTACCATCAATATTTATATGGGGATAAAATAACCGAAGCGTGTATTTACTATCATTTTCTTGTAAAATATTTTCATCAATTAATTTTCGTGGTTGTTTTCCGTTGAATATCTCTTCTACAATTTCCCGTCTTTTGTTGGCCATGTCAATATTCTTATTTCTAAGTTTACAATAATCATGATCATTTTTTCCGATAAGCCAGGCTCTGAGTTCATCGTTCTTTACTGAATGTTTATTGAGAAATTCATAGTTAAGATCCGCATTTAAAATAGCTATATCTGCTGGTATTTCATTTAGTATATTTTGATAATATTCTTTTAGCGAACTCAAATTCTTTTCATTATTTACATTTTCTGTAATGTCCCTATATTTCCACAAATGCCCCAGGTATTGCCCATCATTAAATACGGGTATAAAATCTCTACTTAAAATATGCCCGTTAACCATATTCAAAATTTCGTCAATTATAGTTTCTTTTCTTTCTAATATTTCTGTTATCCTTTTAACAAAACTTTCCGGGTCTGAAAATAAAAATTTACTTTGTTCTGCAGCATTTGTGCAATCCTGGCCGATAAGATCTTTGTGTGAAATTGGAATTTTAAAGAAGTTGCAGAATTGCTGGTTGACCAAAACGATTTTCCTGTTATTGTCTTCTAGTAAAATTCCTTCATTCAAATTTTCAACAAGCCTGGATAATCTCTCTGTAGATAAACTTAAATCAGAAATCAAAGCGGCTCTTTCAGTATCGTCCCTCATTTGCCACAAGTACCCCTTTTCGCCATCTGAATATATAGGAATAAAATCGCGCCTTAATACCCGTCCATCTGACATTTCTAATGGTTCATTGAGTACATTTTCATTTTTTATACGTAATTCACTGATTCTTTCTATAAAATGCTGTGGTGCTTTAAATTTATGTTTCATATTTTCCCTGGTTAGGGAGGTGTTTTTCCCAATCAAATCAGCGGGTATTAACGATGGATTTACCAGATTGCAAAAATGCTGATTCACGAAATGTATATGCCCACTTTCATTTTCAAAAAGAACTCCTGATTGAATATGCTCTAATAGCATATTAAGCATCTCTTTTGTACTATATAATTCGGTTGTTAATTTGTTTTTCTCAGTAACATCCTTATACTTCCATAAGTAACCGTTAACATTATTATTTGAAATTATTGGAATAAAATCCCTGGACAGAATTTTCCCATTGGCCATGATTACCATTTCATCAGTTATCTTTTCCCTGTTGGCCAATAATGTATTTACTCTTTCTGCCCAGGCTTCCGGCTCCATAAATAACCGGCTGACTTCAGGAAGAAATTTAATTGTGTTGGAATTCAATAACAGCTTGGGAACAATAGAAGGTGATAGGAAATTGCAAAATGGCTGATTTACATAAAAAATGTTATTATCCAAATCTTCAAGCATGATACCTTCTTCTAAATTATCTATCAATAAATGAAGTTTATCGGAAAAAAGCGTTAGGTCATAAAGAAATTTTTTTCTTTCAGATACATCTCTGAACTGCCATAAATAACCAGTTAATATGTTATCAGAATTAATTGGAATAAAATCCCGCTCTATTGTTTGCCCGTAAGAAGAGAGCAATAATTCATCAGTATTCTTTTTCCCGTTTTTAATCAATTTTAAAGTATTATCGATAACCTCCTTAGGATTTTTGAATAACTTAGAAAAATGACTAATTGATTTATGCCCGTATGTTCCAATAATATCTTCTGGTTTAATTTTTGCAGACAACATATCACAATAGTATTTGTTTGCTAAAATTATTTTTCTGTTAGTATCAGTAAATAAAACTCCTGAATTTAAATTTTCGATGAGCACTGACAATATTTTTGTTGTTTCTTGTAATGCCTGTTTCTGCACCATAAAATCATTTACGTCAGTCAGTGTTCCCACTGATTTTGATGGGGAATTATCTTTGTCCCATTCTACAATTTTGCCACGGGTAACAAAATATCGATAATTTCCGTCTTTACAATTAAACCTTTGCGTGTGAATGAAAGTAGAATTCTCTCTGGTTAATAATGGGGCAATATTATTGTTGTAATAAGAAAAATCATCAGTGTTCAGCGCGTTATGCCAATCGGTGGATTCAAAAACATCTTCCTCATTGTATCCGAGTAGTTTTTTAAATTCTGTTGAACAGCGGATAAACTGATTTTTGATATCCCAAGCCCATAAACCATGCCCTGCACCCTCTAAGGCAAACTCCCAAGCTTCTTGATTCTCTTTTAATTTCAGTTCACGAGTTTTAATTTCTGTAATATCAGTAATAATCGAAAACCTGCCTGTAATTTCATTTTGTTCATTAATGATAGGATGCACAACTGCTCTAAACCAGAAAGGAAAATTATTTTTTGTATAACCTAAATTTTCAAACGCAAATGGCTTCCTTTTCAGCACATTTTCATCTACATAATCTTCTTTTACATAAACAGATCCTTCGCCATACAATAGATGTCTAGGTCTTTTTCCTATTGCATCTTCCAGACTATATCCAGTTGTTATTTCAAACGAATTGTTTACCCACACTATGTTGCCGGATTTGTCAGTAAAAACAATTCCATTAATATTCTCTTCGGCTACCAGTGAAAGTGCCTTGAATTTGGACAAATCATCTATTGCAAAATAATTGCTTGTTCTCTTTTGTCCGAATTCCGAAAAATCAAAAACGTCATTATTTATCGTGTTTCCAGTTAATTGATGGCTAGTATCAAATATTGGTTTTCCAATAAAAATTAATTCATTGGAGAGTTGCAGGTATTCAAATTCACCAGACAAGATTATTTTATCATTTTTCAGGCATAACAGATGTACCGGCTTTTCAGCAAGACTCCGTAACTCATCAAAACTTGTATATGTTAATGATTTATTTATTATTTTGAAATGGTCATGAAAAGATGCTCCAAGCGTTGAAACTAAAAGTTTTTCAAGTGAAGTGCCAATTGCACAAATTTTCAAATCCTTTTTTAAAGTTAAAAAAAAAGGAAAATGTTTATTGACTTGTTTGCTGTTGAAAGATAAACTATGCAAAATTATCTATGTGTTTACTCAGTCGTGAATTTGCTTTATGTTTTTCGCCACAGGATATAAGGGCTGCATTAAAAACCTGAAAA
>CAISOH010000349.1 GCA_903887005.1 uncultured Bacteroidota bacterium
CCGAACCATGACATGCTGAATTTTGAACATAGGCTTGTACAAAGTTCTGAACTCACTAATTTATCCCTTGCATAGAGTATAATTGTCCCGATCACTATTTGGATTTCGGTCTTGGCCCCTCATAAAATAATCAAAATATTATATTTTAGGACATTGCGCCTTAACCATATTCAATAAAAATAAATTATCCAAAATATTTGGAAATGTCAATAATATTGTTTATGTTTGTGGTGAAATTATAATATTATTACGAACATTTAAAATATTATAGAATGTCACAGCGCAGGAAATGCGCAAAAAAAGCGCAACAGTACGCAAAGAATGCGCAAGAATTTGTGGATAATTTTTTTATAACTTATTGATTATCAATTACAAACCTATTTTCAATCACCCTAAAAAAAATTTTAAAGATAAATTGCGCAAGAAAACATTGTTTGTAAATTTATTATAATATTAGTTCGCCGAAATTTTTATTGATGATATGTAGATGTCTCAAATCCTGGAGGTATGGTATCAAAAAAACATGAGCAACCACCAATGCACCGATCTATGTCGTGCTAAGTATATAACATCTCAAGTGAAGGTTATTGTCTTATTTCGTTATAACTATTTTCTTTGTTTCTATACCTTGTTCTGTTTGAAGTGATACAAAATACATACCTTCTGAAAGCTCCTGTACGGGTATTGACACCAGGGTAGTATTATTTACAGGTACTATTACTTTCAGTTCACGGCCCTGCATATCTGCCAGGCTTATTTTAGTAGTTTTTGTACCATGCAGATCTATGTTTATTACATCAGTAGCCGGATTAGGGTAAATAATTACATTGGAAGTGGCTGCTTCACTTATTCCCAGAATACCCGGTCTGTTTGGCATAATGCCATACATTATTGTCTGGCCGGCGTTAAAGTCAGTACTGCCCGGCGCCAGGTTATTAAATGCATAATAACCATTATAAAGCGAACCCCATCCCCAATTGATATGAAAGCGGTCATTGGTAGTAAAGCCATCACATATAAAACAATGTCCGCCCGCGCTGCCATCTCCGGTATAAATTACCGGCCTTCCTGATTCTACTTCACCTTTAATCAGGTGTACCCAGGAACTGTCGTCATAACTATCCCGCGATACTCCCCGTAATGTTGATTTATTATAGTTGAAGTAAGTTTTCAAGGCATATTCAGCGCAGTTTGTAATAGGGCTGCTGTTAATATTGACAAAAGCTCCGCTTCCCGTAACGCCATAACTCATATTTACGCTGATACCTGCGTGCAACATTAGCGTAGCAATAAAATTATTCTTGTTACTAATCATGTTAGGCATGGAATCCCATTGGTAGGTTGTGGCGCCAAAGTTGGCAGACAGCATCCCGTAAGGAGAGGAATAAGTATTAGAACCGATACCCAGTTTTGGCCAGTTCCAGTATTTCATTACCTGCGCCATTGCGGTAGCTACGCATCCGGTAAGAGCATTGGTAGCCGGTACGTCAAAAGGACAAAGCCCGTTATAATATGGGGTCTGGTCCCATTGTGTATGCATTAATGGAAGAATTACGACAGCGGTTGTCCGCTCGGCGCGCTTCGTATCTGGCGCCTGCTGTAATTCCTTCCATTGTGCAACTGTCTGAACAGGTACAGGAACTTTGTTTTCGATTACATAGTTGATCTGGTTTTTGTAATTATTGAGCCAGTTGTTTACGCCTTCAGGAATATTATATGCCCTGAAAGATGATTCTGTAGAATACCCCAGAACAGGTATTACATCATCATCTCCCGAAATAATAATAAAGCCCGCGGAGCCTGTACTGAATACATAAAAATCAGTAATCAATTCACCATGGATGGTGGATGTGGTTTTATAAGCTAATGACATAGCCGAAGGGTCTATTTGTATCCCTTCATTTTTGAAGAAATTATAACCGATCATTTTAGCGGATTGTTCATCAACAGATTTCCCAAAAGACAATTGGCTCAAAAGGAATGCAACCAAAAACAACGAAATATTCTTTACCATAAAAATTTTTGCTGTGCTAAGGTATGAATTTTAAAGTTTATAACCGTCACGCTGTTGTAAGATTAAGCATTAGTTAAAATGTTAAAATAAAGAGCTTTATGTATCTTAATTAATACCGGAAAAAGACTTCAGTGGCCCCAAACCCATACCTGGCGCTCCATTCATTTTTAAAACGGCTTACTTCAGGTGTTTGTTTTAATATAAGATGTACCTCTTCTTTCAGCCTGCCCTTGCCGAGGCCGTGTATCACTATCATACGCTCCTGCCGGTGCACTATGGAAAGCTGCAGATAGTGCCGCAGGGTGTCAAGTTGTATAGTTACAATGTCGGCATTGGTTAGTCCTTTTTTGTTATCCACTAATGCTTCTATATGCAGGTCCAGTTCATATTTAGCGGCTTCAATGTTTTTAGTGGTAACCAATTTTCTGGCAAGCGATTTTGCCGCGGGATCATACTTTTCTTTAGGCTCCGGTTTTTTCTTTGGGTAGAAATCATCAATCAGCAGGTAACTGAAAGTAGGCTCGCTTTTTAACAATAGATTATTGATCTGTTCAAATAATTTAGCCGGGCGTATGCGCACTATGCCTTCCGCTATTTCCATACTGGTATTTGCGGTATCGGCCAGTTGCCAGTGAAACCGAGGCTGATCATTCATATCCGCATATGCCACGCTGTGCAGGTACACATTCCCGAATGCGTGCAGTACCCCCTCATGCTTAAATTCGCTCTTCCCGGAAGCCTGCATGTCATAAACAAACTTAACCGGTTGCGGCAGTTCATTGAGCAGATAAACTTTCAGCACATCCACCACCTCTTCCATCTCTGCCGTCTTATAAACCGGCAGAAAAGAAAGATATACGCCCTTAGCCATCCGCTGCTTTCGTTCAGCTATCTTCTCTACAGGCAGTTGTTCGGGAAGTGCGGATTTTTTCTTTTTAGCGGATTTGTCCGTAAACCATTTCAGATAAGGATGGTCAATATCATCCAGGTGCACAGGGAATACTACGCCACCTACTTCCACCTCTACCATTTGATTGTTGATATAAGCAGTTACATGGCCTTCTTCTCCGGTGCGGTTAAGCAATATCTTGTCTCCGATTGAAAATTTCATAATCTTCCATCCTCCCAAATGAGAGGTGTTCTTTTTAAAAATAAACAGCAATCCTGTTTATTCAACCCACTGAATACAGATGATATTAATTATGGAGTAAAATTAGTGAGAAATATAGTATGGGCCACATAAAAGAGCGTTAAGGAAAGACTATATTCATAGCCCGCCAAAATTTCATTACCAACAATTACCTTATAAGTGTAACATCCCCTTTGACCATCTTTATTTCCGGAGAAGACTGCCTGGATTGAGAAAGTTGCTTCTGAATGCTATATTTAAGTATGTATTGGTAAACGCCTATTTCCTGGGGCATGCCGTTATAAGTGCCATTCCACTTTTCACCGGGTGTATTTGTTTGAAATACAATTTGCCCCCAACGACTGAATATCGTGAAACTGAAATTTTGAATGTCAGGCTGGCAATAGATACTGCCCGGACCAAAGAGATCATTTTCCCCGTCATTATTGGGAGTAAAAGCGGATGGAAGCCATACACAGCTTTCTATGGCCATTTCAGCTACAGTAATCTTATCTATATAATACACACAATTACTCCATCTCTTCCGTATGTATGTACCTGACCCGGGAACATTAATTTGCACTGATGTGTCGCCTGTATTCCATTTATATTCCCCTTCAGTCTCGCCTTGTCCTATAGTTATAGGAAACTGGGGACTATATACAGTAGTATCAGAAACTACCGGGTTCGCCATATCTGTAACGCAAACATCGTCAATCAGCATGTTACAGGCACCGGTAGCACTATCTATACTGTTTACACGGAAATATACCAGCCTTGCATTCACATGTTCCCTGTAAAAAGCGCCGAGCGTAAGCCATTGTTCTCCGCCTTTGGCATGAAATATTCCGGAAATCAAAAACCATTTTGAAGTATCGGTAAAAAATAAACCGGGAGGTGATTCTATATCCGCCGGTCCGCTGACAAAAAACATGGGCGCATTACACATGGTATCAATCATATTGGCAGTGAGCCTTGCGCCAATTTTATCAATAGAAATAACATTGTAGGATTGGGGTAAATGAAATGTAAGGCGCACATAATAACTCACATAATAAGTATGATCTGCTATTAACGGGGTGGATAACCTAGTTTCGATCAACTCGCTCCAATAATCACTTTTTTCTTTTCCCGGAATACCTGAAAACATGGAAATGCCGGCAAATGCGTCACCATTGCGTGGCTCATGGAATCCATCAAAACTAAGATAAGGCACTTTTATCGTTGAGTCTTTACCACACCTGTTAAAATAATCAGGAGTTGTATTCAGGGGGCTTATCCAGTCAAGGACTGTAGCAAAATAATCATAAAAAGGGGTTTGAAATATCTCTCCTCTGTAGCCGGGGCAATGGTTCAATAATTCAAAACCAGGATTGGTAACAAGGTTTTGGGCATCAAGATGTGAGCAGGTAAATACTGCCGCTGCTATAAGGGAAATAAGTATATGCCTTTTCATACAATTGCACCATAGGTATTGTGAAGGTATAAAATAAACGCATATTATTTGCAAATATTATTTAAGGAGGCTATTAATTTTTTATGAAGCAATAATTATGCCTGCAAAAGACAATTCCAGTGAAATAAATTTTGTCAGAATAAAATACTATTTGTAAATTTAAACAATCATTATTTATGAATATCAGATGAATCATTCAAAAATATTAAGTGGGACGGGGCAAGAAATTAAGATAAATGTGTTGCTTCATCCTTGCGAAGTATTAGCAGATGAGCGGGCGGAGCGGGGTGAAGTGAAATCTGCTTTTGCAATTAAGATTGGTATGTATCCTTCGCATTTCAGCGATATACTGAAAGGGAAAAGAAATATTTCAGCGGGTATAGCTATAAAATTAGAAGAAGAATTAAAAATCCCTGCTGAATTTTGGTTAGGATTACAAATGGATTATGACCTGCAATATGAAAGGGGGAAAAGGGCATAATCCGAAATGGGTGGTTCACTAATGAATGCCTATAAAAAATTCAGAACAAAGCAATATTCAGACAGGGTTAATTCAAAATTTTTTTCACTTTCAAAGTATTGAGGAGATTTTCTTTGAAACTATTATAAGACTCCAATATTTCCAATTTTCTCAAATCTAGTTGCTGGCTTATTGGCTCGTATAATTCACCAATGGTCACTGCACTTTTTCTGCGCTTACGAGGAAGGGATTGGTGGTGAGTTTGGATCGCATCTAAAATTGTTTGTTTAGGGTCTGCGATGGTTTCAATTCTATTAAGTTGATATGTAAGCCCTAAATCATGGTTAGAAAGTGTAGTATTCATTTCTTCTTTTAATAAATCTTTATCCACTAACATCCATGCTTCGGTTTCTGTTATTGGTATTACAACGGTTATAGATCTGCAACAGTCCTCTTTATAATTTGAAATAGCATTTATCCCAGGCTGAATTTTATTATTCATAGCATTATCAGGTATTCTATCATCAGCATCAGAATGCACAATTAAGGTTGTACAATACCTGGCTTGAATTGCAGCATTTAAAATAACTTGTTCAGCACTATCTCCTTCTTTATTTATAGGATGCCAATTTATTACTGCCTCCTTATTATCGTCAATTAATTCTTGCAGAATAAGTCGTTCAGCAATATTAGGGATAAAGCGGTCGTCCGTATTTCCTTCGCCTATAAAAGATAATATAATTGATAATGGCATGAGTTATTTTTTCAACAATTCGATAATACCTTTTTCAGCATCATCTGTTTTTAAATAATGAATTATTTCCGCATTAGTTAATGCCCTATCTGATGGTAAGGTTCCGGCAAACATATCCATATGGTTTCCTAAAAGGACTGGATTTAATTTAGTTATTTTATAGGCTGTTTTGTTTTTTGGGCTAACATAAGTGACTAATTGCGCATAAAAAAATAACCCATTGTATTCCTTTTCATTATCGAAATAATCTTTTACGAGTAAAGGAGAATGTGTATTAATGATAACCTGTCGCATCGGAAGATCTGCATCATCTTCATCATTAAAATCAGTGCTTAGGTCTTTAAGCAATTTTAGCATATTTTTCATCCTGAATGGATGAATACCATTTTCAGGCTCTTCAAAACAAAGCAACCCACTATGTTGTTCGTCATATTTCATTGCGGATAACAACATTATCCGCAATGTACCTTCTGATAAAACGCGGGAAGAAAATTCTCTGCCGTCAGTGGATTTTGCATATAATACAAATTGCTGCCTGGATTTATCTTCATCAATACGAATAGATGAAATGTTTGGTAAAAGATTCTGAATACTCCTAGAAATATCTTTTAATATCCCTTTTTCTTCATTTTCCAAACGTCTTAACATTGATGGTAAATATTTGCCGTCTTCATTTACTTTGTCCGGGCCAAGAATTGGAGATGGCTCTCTCATTTCAACCGGGTTAAGATGCAATAAACGCCAACTTGATATCTCTTTACGTACAGCATAAGCATGAGCGAAATCTGTTGAATTTACACTACTTAAAATAGTACGTTCCAATTCTTTCGCTGGTGTTGGTTTCCCGCCTCTTGAGCCATCTTGTCTTAAAATAATAGTAGGAATATCATTTTTTATTCCTGTGTTAATATATGGTTTATAATTTTTACTTCTATTACTTGGCTTCCAATAATCTGATTTTGCATATTTTTTGAACCAAAGATCCTTTTGTGTTTCAATTGGTTTTAATAGTTCATGAATTACAAATAATTTTTCTATACTACTTTTGGGGTCAGTTCTTTTTTCAACAAGCACTTCATATCTTAAACGAGTATGTGATAAGTCTTTTTCATTTCCCCAATCATCTTTTACCTTTTTATCTATAAATAATTCTACTGCAAATTTTATTTGACTTGCCATAGAGGTATTGCTGTATTGTGTAAATAATTCGCGGGCTTCCCCTCTTTGTTCAGAAAAAGCCTCTTTCAAATCTTTTTCTGCAATACTACTGAGCAGCATTAGTGCGTCAAACAAATTACTTTTACCGCTTCCATTTGTGCCTGCTATAATAACAAATGGAGCTAGATCAACTGAAAATTGCTCAAAAGTTTTAAACCCATCAATCTCAATTCGAGTTATCATTTGAAATTTTTACAAAAGTAATATTTAAAAAATTATTGAAGATATTATTCTTATTGAAAAGAAAGGAAAGAATATTTTTATTAAAAGAAACGATATAAACTGTTGCCGCAATTATTATGTCAAATAACCGGGAATACAACCAATCGGGAATCTGCAGCAAGGCTGGCTTTATATAATATCAATTTTATTAGCTAAATTTGTGCTTAAATACCCAACCGGAGAATGGTAATTATAGCCCTGTTATAGGTGGGGGTAAATAATTTTTATGTCAAAGAATCTAAGTGAATTATCAGGCAGGAAAGGGCTTCGTGAAAATCTATTTGAGGAATTGGGTATTGCCGCTACGGAAACAGGTACTGTATCAAAGCAAAATATAGAAAAACTTGCCGAAGAATTTTTGATGGGCAAGTCCAATGTGTATGGTGCAGCTACCTTCTACGATTTCCTGAGACCGGAAAACCAGGGCAAGAAAGTATATGTATGTAATGGAAGTTCCTGCCT
Source organism: uncultured Bacteroidota bacterium (assembly GCA_903887005.1). Classification (GTDB taxonomy): domain Bacteria; phylum Bacteroidota; class Bacteroidia; order Chitinophagales; family Chitinophagaceae; genus Nemorincola. Next base: position 7,716 of record CAISOH010000349.1, read on the forward strand.
CACTGCAGGTACACAAGGCAAGGTCGTTGATAAACTACACAGTGAATTCAAAGGAGAAGAAATAGGAGAAATGTGCTGCCTCGGCAGATGCCATGAGAACAGTTCATTCAACTATAACGGCCACAACTACAGCGGCAATGACATCAATGAAATAGCCGCGATTAAACAAGGCAAACTACAGCCAATAGATAAATACAATGTAGCTTCGGTGGGCACGGCAGTACTCACCTGTAGTTTTCCGGATATTGATACGTTTTACAAAACATTGGATAAGGCGCTTAAGTCCACACCAGACCAATTACTGGCCGAATTAAAAACATCAGGGCTGAGAGGCCGTGGTGGCGCTGGTTTCCCGATTGGTTTTAAATTGGAATCATGCAAGAACACTAAGGGCGATGTAAAGTTCATCGTATGCAATGCTGACGAAGGCGATCCGGGCGCATACAGTGACAGGTACCTGCTCGAAGAGCGGCCACATGCTGTATTGCTGGGAATGATAATTGCCGGCTACATTGCCGGTGCAAATACAGGAGTAGTCTATATACGTGGCGAGTACCCGGAAGCAATAGAAATTACTCAAAAAGCCATAGACGATATACGTGCTAAGGGATACATCGGAGAAAATATTCTGGGCTCAGGGTTTTCTTATGATTTCAAAGTAATAAAGGCACAGGGTGCATACATATGCGGGGAAGAAACAGCCCTTTTATCTTCAATAGAAGGGCAACGCCCGGAAGTGCGTGTACGTCCGCCCTACCCTACCCAGTTCGGGTTGTTCAACAAACCAACGGTTGTAAACAATGTGGAGACACTGGCATGCATACCATGGGTCATTGAAAATGGAGGTGCGGCATTCGCGGCAATAGGCAGAGGCAAATCAACCGGTACCAAGCTGGTATCATTAGATGGCTTCTTCCATAAACCGGGCATATATGAAGTGGATATGGGTACTCCTCTTTCCGTAGTCGTAAATGATCTGGGCGGTGGTTTCCGCACAGACATAAAAGCGATGCACATAGGCGGCCCGCTTGGCGGACTTGTGCCAGTGGATAAGATCGCTAACCTCTCTGTTGATTTTGAATCATTCTCTCAAAACGGATTTTTATTGGGCCATGCATCCGTGGTTTGCCTGCCGAAAGAATATCCCATTATAAAATACATAGAACATCTGTTCCAGTTTACAGCCCATGAAAGTTGCGGAAAATGTTTCCCGTGCAGGCTGGGCTCTACACGAGGTTATGAAATGGTAGGCAAAGCGCTCACTTCCGATTATAAAATGGACCGTGAATTATTTACCGACCTCATAACGACTATGGAAATAGGCTCCCTGTGCGCATTGGGCGGCGGCTTGCCATTACCGATAAGGAATGCGCTGCAATATTTTGACGGGGAACTGGCACCTTATTTTGAGAAGTGAAACGTCAATGACAAATATCAATTGCAATAAAATTTGACCATGGCTATAAAAGACTAAATGAATTATGTGACGACCAGCAAAAGTCCGAAACTTTTGTTGGTGAAAGAGTATTATAACTTTATTGCCAAAAATGATTCGACGAAATTCGCAAGCAAAACTACTCTATAAATCCTTCATTAATTTCTGCAACTTATCCGGATTTTGGCGGCTGTCAAAAATTGTGATGACTTCGATTCTATCTTTGTGCTCTCTATAGTATATCGTATTTTGCGGAGTTAAAATGCATTTCCTGATTTTTCCTTTTTTATATATCAATGGGTATATACCAGGAGAATCAGAAATTATTTGGCAGACCTTTTCAAAGCGGGTTAAGAATTTTTCGCAGACCTTCATTCCCCAATTATCCATTAGATAATCTGTAATTTTCTCAAGATCAGCTTCCGAAATAGCTGTTAATACAACTATTTTACCCATGGACGCCATATTTTCGTCTCAATCTTGCGGTAACTTCAGGTAAAGGCTTGACGATATTCGCATCAGCTTCCTGAATACCATTTTCTATTTTTTCTTTTAACCGGGGTGACATATTATTCCATTCTTCAACAGTCTCATTACTATTGAAATAATTTTGAAAAAGCCCGTAAACTTCTTTTAACTGGCGAAGGTTAAGCCGTTCTATTTTATTAAACAAATCCGATTTTATTTCTATAGCTTTCATTGGCAATAATTTCAATACAAATTTACTTGTTTATTTGATTTTATAAATAGGTAATTCACCGAAATAACAAAACACTTGCACCACTATCTTATCAGTGTCACATCCCCCTTCACCATCGTCAAATCCGATGAAGATTTTCCGGGATGAGCAAGCGGCCCTTTGAAACTATATTTCAGGATGTATGGATAAACGCCAATTTCCTGCGGCATTCCTTTAAAAGTACCATTCCATTTTTCTCCGGGAGTATTTGTTTGAAAAACTATTTGTCCCCAGCGGTTAAATATCATGAAACTGAAATTTTGCAGATCAGGAATGCAGTTTGAATTTCCAGGGCCAAAGAAATCATTTTCCCCGTCATTATTAGGGGTAAAAGCGGAGGGTAGCCATACACAACTTTCTACCGCCATTTCCGCAACTTTGAACGTATCTATGTAATACTTGCATTCATTCCATCTTTGCCGGTAATAAACACCGGCCACCTGAACTTCAATTTGGGCAGACGTATCTCCGGTATTCCATTTATATTCTCCCCCGGTTTTACCTTGTCCTATTGTTAGGGGAAACTGCGGCGTGTAAACAGTAGTATCTGAAACATCCGGGTGCTCCATATCCGTAACACAAACATCATCTATAAACATGTAGCAGGCGCAGTGAATACTATCCTCGCTATTTACGGGAGAATATAGCAACCGGGCATTAATTTTCGGTGTATAGAATGACCCCAGAGTAAGCCATTGTTCTCCACCCCTGGCATGATAAATGCCGGAAACCAATGTCCAGTTAGCAGTATCCGTGACGAAGAATCCGGGAGGCGTTTCTATGTCAGCCGGACCATTTACATAGAACATCGGGCCTTTACAATTGGTATCAATTATCTTTTCAGTGAGCCGCGCTCCTATCTTATCAATTGTAATAATATTAAAGTAGCTTGGTGAATGATAAGATAAACACACATAATAACTAACGTAATAAGTGTGGCCCGCCATTAATGGAGAAGACAACTTCGTCTCTATATATTCGCTCCAGTAATCTATGGTGTCCCTGTTTGGAAAGCCTGTAAACATGGAAATGCCTGCAAAGGCATCACCGCTATGCGGCTCATGGTATCCATCAAACGTCAGGTAAGGCACTTTGACCGAACCGTCCGTACCGCAACGATTGAAATAATCGGGAGAAGTGTTCATCATTGGATTTACCCAATCCAGAACTGTGGGAAAATAATCGTAGTAAGGATTATGTGATATCTGTGACCTGCCGGTCGGACAATGATTTTTTAATTCAAAACCGGGGTTAGTAACCAGGTTTTGTCCCTTTACTGGTAACCAATATATTATAGCATTAAATAAAACAAATATAGCAATATGTCTTTTCATATAACAGAGGCCGCACTATTGTGAAGTTATAAAAAATAACGCATATTCTTAAACAAAATTATACTTTAATTATATTTTTTATTTTTCCATAAAAATAAATAAGCATACGCCAGAAGCCTTATTTCAAAAAATATTGATTAAATTTGAGCATTAATAAACCGGTAAAACTACCGGTAAAATATATTTTTGCAGAAACTGACGTCCCTTCTTTTGAGGTCATGACATCAACTGCAATGAGTATTTGCCATAAAACAACTACTATGAGCAAGCAATATTATGTGGAAAGCAAGCCGGGCAGCGGCTCTTCAGGGATACAACCTACACAAACAACGGGCAAAGTTGCCTATATTGACGAACAGCCATACGAAATAAAAGAAGGAGATACCATCCTGGCGCTGATGCGGCGGCATTTTGGTAAAAAATCTATTCCGACCCTTTGTGATGCACCCAATCTTGATCCGTTTGGTTCCTGCCGTGTGTGTAGTGTGGACGTGGCGGTCACAAAAGGCGGCCCGGTAAAAACAATGGCTTCGTGCCATACCCCGGTTATGCCGGGTTCCTTCATCTATCCGGAATCAGAGCGAGTTCAGAAACTGAGAAAAAATATAGTAGAACTGGTACTTACAGACCACCCTCTGGATTGCCTTACCTGCGAAGTGAATAATAATTGTGAATTACAGGAGGTTGCCGCAAGGGTGGGCGTCCGTGATGTGCGCTACCCCCAGGGGAAAAACCACCTGGACAGGAAAAAAGACAAGAGTCACGCCTATATGACTTCTGATTTCTCCAAATGCATCAACTGTTTCCGGTGCGTACGCGCATGTGATGAAGTGCAGGGGCAATTTGTACTCAGCATGGGCGGCAGAGGTTTCGACAGCCATATCATTAAAGATATTGAAACTAATTTTGAACAATCAAGCTGCGTGAGTTGCGGCGCATGTGCACAGGCATGTCCCACTTCCGCTATCTCTGATATTTTTGAATCTAAATCCATACAGTATGATGAAAAAATACGTACGGTTTGTACGTATTGCGGTGTGGGTTGTAACCTGGATGTAGCCATAAAAGGTGGTAAAGTTAAATCCATCCAGGCGCCTTATGAAGCTGATGTGAACGATGGCCATACCTGCCTTAAAGGGCGTTACGCATTCTCGTTTTACAACCATAAGGATCGTCTTCGCACGCCGCTCATCAAAAAGAACGGTGAATTTGTGGAAGCAACATGGGACGAGGCTTACGACTTTATTACAAATAAACTAACTGAGATCAAAGAAAAGAATGGCCCTGATTTTATAGCGGGCATTTCTTCGGCGCGTGGTACCAATGAAGAAAATTACCTCATGCAGAAGTTTATCCGGGCAGTCATTGGCACCAATAATATAGATTGCTGCGCCCGTGTTTGCCATTCGCCCACAGCATTAGGCATGCAGATTACTTTGGGCACCGGGGCTGCCACTAATTCTATCAGGGACCTGGAACATACAGATTGCATCCTTGTAATTGGCGCCAACCCTACATCCGGGCACCCGGTAACCGGCGCCAAGCTGAAGCAGGTAGCAGTAAGTGGTAAAACATGTATCGTTATAGACCCGCGCCGTACGGAACTTGCTAAGTATGCTACTTATCATTTACAATTAAGGCCAGGCACAAATGTAGCCGTGCTGAACATGATGTTCTATTACATCATACAGGAAGGGCTGGAAGATAAAAATTTTATTGCCTCACGTACGGAAGGCTATGAAGGGTTCAAACAACAGATCCTTAGCCTTGATATTGATGCAATGGAAAAAATATCCGGCGTTGACAGGGAACTGGTTAGAAAAGCCGCCATCGCTTATGCTACGGCGCCTAATGCCATGTCTTTCCACGGACTTGGCGTAACAGAACATTCACAGGGCACTTTTACCGTAATGCAGGTTGCTGACCTTGCCATGATAACCGGGAATATAGGCAGGCCCGGAGTAGGCGTAAATCCGTTACGCGGACAGAATAATGTGCAGGGAGCTGCGGATATGGGAGCTCAGCCACACCAGGGAGCAGGCTACTTCGATGTTTCCATACCTGAATACCATAAGAAATACGAAGAGTTCTATCATGCCAAACTGCCGGATTATGCCGGTTATAAAATACCGCAGATGTTTGACGCGGCGCTTAATGGTAAACTAAAAGCAATGTGGGTAATAGGTGAAGATATTGCCCAGACCGACCCTAACACACACCATGTTGTAGCTGCGCTGAATAAGCTTGATTTGCTGGTGGTACAGGAATTATTTATGACGGAAACTGCCAAGCTGGCTACAGTAGTATTACCGGCAGCCTCCTTCCTTGAAAAGAGCGGTACGTTCACCAATGGTGAAAGAAGGATACAGCGGGTGAATGCAGTTGTTGCTCCGATAGAAGGCACCAAAAGCGATGGGCAGATTGTAGTGGATATGATGAACCGCATGGGTTATCCGCAACCTGATTATAACCCTGAATGGGTATTGGAAGAAATAGCGCAGATAGTGCCTTTCTTTGAAGGCGTGAAATGGAATGAGCTTGGCGATAATGGCAAGCAGTGGCCGGTAGCCAAAGATGGGCAGGGAACTGATATTCTGCATATCGGCTCTTTCAAAAGAGGATTGGGAAAATTTGTCTATAACGACTGGAAAGAATCTGAAGAGCTTGTACAGAATGGTAAAGAATATCCATACATCATCACCACTAACCGCGAACTGGAACATTATAACTGCGGCGCTATGACCCGCAGGACCAACAATGTAAAAATTCTCACGGACGATGTATTAATGATAAACCCTGCGGATGCAGCCAAACACCAAATCGCCGACGGAGAAATGGTGTGCGTGGAATCGCCAAGGGGGAAAGTTGACATTAAAGCTTTTATAACCGATGAAGTGAAACCCGGAGTGCTCAGCAGCACCTTCCACTTCCCCGGTATTATGCTCAACAACCTCACTTCAAATGTAACCGATTCGGAAGCCATGTGCCCGGAATACAAGGTAGTAGCGGTGAACATCAGGAAGAGTAAGGGAGAGTATAAAAAGAAGGCGATGGCGTGATTTGTTTGGAATTGGGAATTAGGGGTTTGGAATTGGGATTGTTGCCAATAAAGATTTAATTTAGCATTATGAATACTGTACAGATAAGATTATATGATTTATTCAGAAAAGAATTAAATCTGGCTGATGATAAGGCTGCAGCTTTTGTTGCGGCGATGGAAGATGTAATAGAAAATGAAGTGAAGGAAGGAAACAATGCACTTGCAACAAAGGATGACATACATAAATTGGAGTTGAAAATAGAACAATCTAATTTGAAGATTGAACAATCAAAAAATGATATTTACAAGGCTGTTTATTTGACTGGCCTGTTGCAATTTTTGGGAATACTTGGTGGAGTAATTGTCATTATAAAATTTATGATGAAATGAATACTTATCGCACCTATTCTTCAAGCCCTTTTTCACTATTCGTCACTTTTCTTATTATAGCAACATTCAGTGCTATACTTGTATTTTCTTTAGAAAATTATTTTTCGCCAATAATTTTGGGAATTCTATATTTAAGTTCAATTTTATTTCCTTCTCTATATTTACCTAGGTTATTAGCATTATCAAAATTAGAAATTCAAATTCACGATGACAAGATTGAAGTCAAATGGCTTAAACAATTGGCTTTTGAACGCGAGCGTGACAGAGAAATTCCTTTGAATGAGATTAAATCGTACACCTCTTCTTTTGGTAAGAGATCAAGAGATTATGTACTTACATTGAAACAAGGATCAAAATTCTATATCCATCAATACAATTGGTTCTCTACAAAGAATGATGATTTTGATCTTATTAAAACAGAAATTTCACGAACTGTTGATCAATATAAATTGCGAGGTAGTAACATGCAAAATCCACAATCGGATAAATCACCATCAACCATTATACCGGAAAATGAGCGGGAAATGCGGAAATCAATACGAGGCAGGTTCTTCACTATTATCTTTGGTTCTATTGCAATTTATATTTTTACCGGTTTGTCTGTTTTAAGAATTGCTTTCCCTCAAAACCCCTTATATTTTAATTACAAATTATTATGCGTTGGCATATTTCTTATTACCGTAATGGCACAAGCATACAGTACTATTCAAAAGAAACGAAAAAAGAAGGAAAGAATGAAAATGCGAAATTTATAAAATGAAGTTTCAGTCAGAAAAGTGTCCCGCTTACAAAATAAATGCACCAATTTTTATATGTTTACCACAATTATTTGATTGGGGTATTTACAATCGAAATTGAATATATGAGTTTGCTATAAAAGCTTATTACCACCAACCTGCTCATTCTAAAACGCTGCCATTTTCCTCACTTCCTTGCCTCGCAATGAGAATACTAAAGCCGAAAAGGTAATGCTACGTATAGCTTACTGCTTTTAACTTTCCACCATTTACAACTTACTTATTTTATCCGCATCATTCAGCTTCATGCCATAATCCATAAGTTCTATGATGCTGTTTTCATCCGGGTTCATAAAATTAATATCCAGGTGGTATTCAAAGGCATTTTCCTTAAAGGCGCCGCCGCTTAAAGAAATATTATTGAGCAGCTTCTTGCTTTCTACGATCATGGCAGAGTCATGAGCGGAATGGCTGATACCCGCATCTATGTATTTAAAAAGCTGCTGGATATCCATATACATGGATATGGGATGCCCCAATACCGCGGATGATACCGGTTCCGGCATTTTCTGCGCTTTAAAAGCTCCCTGCAGGAAACCCGTAGCATTGGTGTATTTATTAGAGGCTACCGCGTATTGATCATTCATCATTATATAGATGGAATCTTTATCACTAAGCGGAACAACAAAACCGCCGCCCATAGCCTGAAGGCCATTATCCTTGGCTATTTTCAGCATCTTTTGAAAATTCTCTTTCTTGTTGAGCTTCATCACATAACTCATACTCAGGCTTGGCTTCTGGTTCTGGTGCACCACCGGCTGGCCCATAAAAGTATCCGTTACATTTTCCGTACGCAGGGCAAAGTCGTTCATTACTATGGCCATATCGCCGGTAAATGCTTCCAGTATTTCATCCACGCTCATACCCTGTGTACTTAAACCCACATTCGCCAATCCCAATAGCCCGGTTTTTTCCAGTATTGACTTGATGCCTTTGGGAGATAAATGCACCGCCACCAGCATGTCCATATTCTGGTTAGGCAACCGCTCAACCATACCGCTATCCGCATTTGAAGCGCCTAATTCCGTACCTATATCCTTCATATCCGCCGACATATAGTAGCGGATATCGCCGGTAATTTTACCCTTTTTAAAATCAAAGCCGGAAGTAAATGCAGCATCTTTCCATAATGCGCCACTTGATAATGACATGCCCATTTTCTCAGCCATATCACCGCTGTATTGCGTCATAAGCTGGTCGTAATTCAGCCAGAAGGTTACATCATGCCCCGCCATTTCCAGGCTCGAAAAATATTTGTTCCCAATAATGGAATTATCATTGATTACACCGAAGGCAGTTCCCATTTCAGCAGATACTGCTGTCATGTCAGGGTTATTGCTTGCCGCCTGTTCGGACATTACATTTATGATGATCAGCAGGTTCTTGTTCCAGCCCACATACATATCCCTGCCCAGGCTGGCTTCTTTACGGTCGCCCACCTGTTTTATGGTTACCTGCGGAAATACCTGTCTCACATAAGCTTCCCATTGTCCTGCATCAGATAGCGGCACTAATCCTGTTATCTTATTGCCGCCTTTAAACCGGGTGTCTGTTTTTACATAAACATAAAAGGAATTCATTGCATCAATTCCCGCCTTTTCAATCCCCAGCATTGCGTCCTTGGTAGTCTTCTCAGGAATACGTTTCTGCATTTCCTTAAAAAGCTTACTGCCGGTTATCATATTCCAGGCTATCTTTTTGCCCAGGGCTTTCAGATTTATGCCCACTACAGCCACCGCGTCCTTTGGTATGTAACGTGCATGGTCGGGTATCTTGTTACATGCGCTGAACAGCGCTATGGTTAGGAATATGACAATAGCGCTTCGCGAAATGCGGTGCATAAAAAAGCCGGTTTTATGTATGTTAAAATGGAAGATCGTCAATGGTTTCAGGCGATGGATTAAAGTTCGATGCTGCGTTAAAATTATTGCCGCCGCTGTTGCCTCCGTTATTATTATAAACGGGAGCGCTGTTGTAAGCGGGCGCCGCCTGCTGGTTGCCCTGGTTACCGGCCGGGGCCGCGGTAGCGCTTTCTATACGCCATGCATCCAGATTGGTGATGTACTTTGTTTCCCCGTCTTTCTTGTCCACATACGAATTGCCCTTGATGTTGAAACTTACTTTCACCATGTCCCCTTTGTTAAAGCGGTCTATGATGTCGCATTTGTTCTGAACTAATTGCAATTTAGCGAAGTTGGTATAGATGTTGCCATTTATCTCTTCTGCCAGTTCCAGCACGAACTCGCGCTTTTTAAATTTTTCGCTTACCTGTATTCCGTCATACTTTGCCAGTAATTTACCTGTTACTTCGAAACTCATATTTTAAGTATTTAATTATAAACAATAAATACAAAGATACTATTCAGGGACGGAAAACAATAAAAAAAAGTGCCTGTGGAAGCACTTTTTTTAAAAACTTAATTGGGGGAGGCTAAAGGGGCTCGAACCCTCGACCCTCAGAACCACAATCTGATGCTCTAACCAGCTGAGCTACAACCTCCGTGATAAATTCGGACGGCAAAGGTAAGATTTTTTTTCTTCCAAAGAATTTTTCATTTCAAAAAAATCCAAAACGGAACCTTAGGTAAAAATAAAATTGTTGTTTCAGTAATATGATTGCAATCACCGGCTCTTGCGTTGGCACCATTCATCGTCCGCCATAACTCTCAGCGAAGGAGGATCATCGTCGCGATTTTTATTGAGCCTGTCCAGAGCGATAGTCGAAAGGAAGCATCACGATTGATATCAACTATCATCTTGAGCTTTTCGCCGAACGACATTTTCACATTCACCACATTTTTCACATTTTCTTTATCCATCTGTCATAAACATATTTTGAAAATCCGGTGCTGGGAATATCAATATATTTAGTCATTAGCCAGGATATATACAGGCAAAAACAGGTAGTTAATATAAACACTATAGCTACAGAGTAATTATATCCGCAACTATGGTATAATTTCAGAAAAATGAAACTACTGAAAGATCCTATGATCAGTGGATGAAGTAAATAGAGGGAAAAGGATATATAACCTAAAAACCTGAAAAATCTTAAATCAATGAGACGCTGTAAGAAAGGAGCTATAACAAAAGACAAAACAAGAAAATACGCGCCAATGTTATGGTACCACCCCCCTACAAATTTAGATCCCGGAAAATTTGAAATGAACGTATGGGTTATTACATTATTACTCGGAAAAGCGCCTAATATTAAGCCAATTATAAGTAATATGAAAGCAGTAAAATTAGACAGGTATTTATTCAACCATATACCTGATCGTCCAACATAATTTAAGCTTATGCCGAAAATAAAATCAGAATAATATTGATCCTCGGTAAAATAAAAGAACAACAACAGCAATATCATTATTATAATCCGGCTTTTTGTATTGTGCGTCAAAGCAAGTAAAGCAAAAATGAACGCGGAGCCGAAAAGCTCTATTGATATGGTCCACATACTGGTATCAAACATACTATCATTCAGAAACATAGTTCTGTATGTCAGGCATCCGATTAAATTTTTCAAACTATCTGTAAATGACCACATCCCATCCAGCCAAAAAGACTTTGAAATTTTGCTTGCAGGTATATTATAAAATATATGCAAATGCATTATTGCAAAAGATAATATAAGCGTAAAAGCTACTGGAATATAAAGACGGAGATACCTTCTTTGCGCTGCTGAGACTAATGTGTTGAAGTTATTAGTAAGGAAATATTTTTTGCTTAATACAAAACCACTCAGGACAAAAAAGATATTCACTGCAAAATGCCCGTTAGTTATTACACTAAACAGGCTCTGCCCATAGCTGATTTCCCAACCATGCAAATGCAAAGTATTTACATCATTATTATAGTATGCACTATAAAATGCCAATAAAAAATGATGAAGAAAAACAGAAAAAGCAGCTAAGCCCCTGATGCTATCTAAATAGGATATTTTACCTTCAATCTTTATCACTTAATAAGATTGAGGTAAATGTAGAAAATAAAATCTATTTGTAACCATACAAAAACAATCCCATTTTGTTCACCACATTTTCACATTTTTCACATTAATTGAGGAATTTCGCATTTTACAATCATCAAATCATCAAATCATCAAATCATCAAATCATCAAATCATCAAATCATCAAATCATCAAATCATCAAATCAGCAAATCATCAAATCAGCTAATCAGCTAATCAGCTAATCAGCTAATCAGCTAATCAGCTAATCAGCTAATCAGCTAATCAATTTTTGTCAATAGAAAAAGCGCCCGCCCCAATAAATAATAAACCAAAAAATACAAAAGCTAATTCCACTGCATGGCCAGCGCCCTTAATGCCATCCCCGGCAGAAAAATGGGATACAGCCGCAACAATAAAATTAATAGTCATGAGCAAACTTACCAGCCTGAACCATAACCCGAGGATACAGAATAGACCTCCAATAGCTTCCGTTACTGCGCACATAAAGCCCCAGAATACCGGCAGGAAATGAATATGAAGGTGCCCCATTGCATTACCCAGATCTTCCCATTCTTTAGGCCCGCCCATCAATTTGGGTAAGCCATGTATCATCATCATTACCCCCAGCCCTGCCCGCATGATGAGCAGTCCGAAATTCCTGTAGTTGCCAAGTTGTGAAAAAAGCGCCATAGCATCGTTTTTATTACAGACAAAGATATACCTCCCAGGGGATAAAATTTGTGACTTTTCATTCGTCACCTTTGCGGCCTTGTTTTTTATCAGTAACCCGTTATCAACAATTGCGCTTTGCGTCTTGGCGCCTTTGCGAGAAACTTTTTAGTTGCTAATATATCCCTTGTGCAGAATAACATAACCGGACGGATATTAACTGCCGGAAACAAATTTTAACCATCTGTTCACGCGCCCTTTCTCCCGCTCAAAGAAATATTAGGTAACTTACAGTCCTCATTATAAAAGCATGAAGAAAAGAACCCGGATATTTATATACAGCGTATTGGCATGCCTGCTTTTTCATATTCAGGCAAACGCTTCAAAAATATTCATTCCTATGGATGCGGATGGCCAGAGCAACCACCTCAAAGCCTATGGTGTTGCTTATGCCGCACTGAAAGCAGGCATAGTTGTTGACTGGCTGCTGAATTACAAAGGCGGCAGTTTTTGCATGGACCAGGTGGAAAGTATGGAACGGATGTGCAAACTCCGTGGTGTAAGCTACACAGTAATAAGTGACGCCCAATATTCCGGCATTGTAAATGAGATATCAAATCCTGATTTTAATGGTGATATCATAAAGCTTGAAAAGTGCCCTAAAGTAGCTGTTTATACCCCCGGCAATAAAGAGCCGTGGGACGATGCCGTGACCCTGGTACTTACTTATGCCGAAATACCATTCGACAAACCCTATGACGATGAAGTATTAGCCGGCGACCTTGCAAAATACGACTGGCTGCACCTGCATCACGAAGACTTTACAGGACAATATGGAAAGTTCTGGGCGCAATACCGTAATGCCAAATGGTACCAGGACGACCAGAAAAAAGCGGAAGCTATGGCCGCTAAACATGGTTTTAAAAAAGTATCCCAGTTACAACTTGCTGTAGCAAAAAGAATCCGGGATTTCGTGACAGGCGGTGGCTATATGTTTGCAATGTGCTCCGCCACCGACAGTTATGATATAGGCCTCGCAGCAGATGGAGTAGATATTTGCGAAGTGCCCTTTGATGGCGATGGTATGGACCCAAATGCGCAGCAAAAACTTGATTTCACCAAATGCTTCGCATTTAAGGATTTTATGCTCGAGACCAATCCTTATGTTTATGAATACTCATCTATTGACAATACAAATTTCAGGCGCTTACCCTCCAAAGAAGTTGATTATTTCACCTTGTTCACTTTTTCAGCAAAGTTTGATCCTGTGCCAAGTATGCTGACCCAGAACCATACCACCACTGTCAAAGGATTTATGGGACAAACCACCTCATTCCGCAAAGAAGTCTTAAAATCAAGCGTATTGGTGATGGGCGATTTTAAACCCGCTAATGAAGCACGGTATATACACGGGGAATATGGCAAAGGGACCTGGACTTTTTATGGCGGCCACGATCCCGAAGATTACGAGCATCATGTTGGCGATCCGCCTACCGACCTAAGCCTGCATCCTAATTCCCCAGGCTACCGCCTTATACTCAATAACGTTCTTTTCCCGGCTGCAAAAAAGAAACCCAGAAAAACGTAAACGTATATTTTCATTAGTTTTTAAACAGAATAAATTAAATTTGCATCCCTATGGCGTCATCATCTGAACGACCGATGCTGCTTCCTGCACTATTTACAATGAAATGCCCGAGTTGCAGAAAAAGCACCGTATTTGTAAATAAAAGTATTTTCCCGCTCGGCAAGTGTCTGGAGCTTAAGAACGAATGTGAAATTTGCGGGGAAAAAATGAAATCGGAAAGCAATAATGGCGGAGGTATTAATTACGCGCTCTCCATGATGCTTTTTTTCCTCAATTTATTGTGGTATTGGCCCATATTCGGCCTTTCCTATAAAGACAACAGTGTTTACTATTATCTTGTCTCAAGCACCATGGTGGTACTTGTTTTGCAGCCCTGGCTTATGCGCTTATCCCGTATGTTGTACCTCTATCTTTACGTAGGATTCGGACATTCAAGAAGGATAGACATTGAAAATTCGCACCCTTAGGAACGTTGACAAAATAAATAAAGCGATGACATCTACATGCCTTCGCTTTACCGTTTCATAGTTATAGGGAACTCAGATCAGGATAGCTGGTTGCTTACCTGCCTGTTAATTTTAGACACATTTTTTCCCGTGTCATTCAGTATTTTTTCGATACGCAAACGTGCATCATCGCTTAAGCCCTCAATTTCATCACTGAGCATATTTTTCAGGTCCGCTAGTTTATCAGATGTTCCACTGCTCATCTTGCTGAGTTTCTGTTTCAGCTTTTTAGCATTTATTCTGGCTTTGTCTTCTAAATCTTCTCTTAATTCTTTTGCTTTGTCAGAAGTAAGCAATAATACAGCGGCTATTCCTAAGCCGGCAAACAGAAGGTATTTTGTAGTACGCATAAAATGTTGTTTTAACCTGTTTAATAAAGTTGTTAAACTATTACCAATGATGCAAAAAGAATCATGCCACTATACTAAATGCTATTGTTAAACGTTTATAAAATTAGCTTTCGCCTTTGGGGTAGTATAATTCGCCTTTTAAAAATCTCTGTTTACCGAATAACAATTGCTGCCGGAAAGTTGGTACGATAATTTTACAGTAAAATAAAAAATTGATGTACTATGCACAATAATGTAACCATTGACAACAACATATTCCTTTACGCGTTAACCGGCGCATTATTATTTATTTCTTCAATAGCCTTCATTTTGGCATATTCGTCTGATATCGCCATGTTTGAATTATCATACACTGTCATGGCGTTTATTCTTTTCGCTTCATCTGTATCTTTTTTATACAGGGCAATTAAGAATGACAAGGCCAGGCAAAGGCAAATGATCAATTGATTTGATGTTGTAAAGAAAATATTTTGTTCGTACGTACAAAATAAATAATTTTGTCGTATAAATTAATTGCCATGGATGCGAAAGTAACATTAAGCTTTGATGCTAACATCATAGACCGGGCTAAGAAATATGCTGAAAATCAGGGGTTAAGCCTTAGCAGGCTTACAGAAATATTATTGCGCAAAGCAACATTTGGTGGCTATACCAACATTGAGGACATACCAATTGCGGATTGGGTAAATACGGTGTCTGAAGGCGATGCTGAATACACTAAGCCTCGTAAAAGTAAAAAAATGAAAGATGAATACTTCAACAGCAAAAAATGAAGCTATTCCTTGACGCGAATGTTATAGTTTCCGTATTAAATAAGGAATATCCCGTCTTCCCTTATACATCAAGAATACTAAGCCTTGCCGGAGACAAAAAATATCAACTGGTAACCACTTCTTTTTGTTTGGCGATTGCATTCTATTTTGCCGAAAAAAAGCACGGGAGGGAAGTAGCAAAAAGTAAAATTTTCCTGCTTCTTCAATATATTGATATTGCTGACTGCGGGAAAAAAGAAGCTATGCTTGCAGTGCAAAACAAGAAAATCCATGATTTCGAAGATGGCATGCAGTACTACGCAGCCACGCATTCAAAATGCACCTGTATTGTTACAAGCGATGCAGACGATTTTTATTTCTCGGAAATAGAAACGCTGGAACCGGAAAAATTTTTTAGAAAATATCTTTAACCCGCTACATTTACACTTTTCAGGTAGTCATATACGATTGCGCTGTCTTTGTGACCTTTTTTTAGAGTAGTGTAAACAGCAAAATGCCTCATTACCAGGTAAAAACAACCAATCGCATATAATATTGCAAAAACTGAAAACTCAGGTGTATGATACTTAAAATCACGAATAGGATTGAACCCTAAAAAAATACCTATCCATGGCGTATCCATACTCAGTATTACTTTTGAGATTGGGTTCTTTCTTACTGTGGGTTGGTATCTAAAGGACAGGAATAGCAAGCTGACAAAATAGCCAATAGTAATTCCCAATACAGCATCATTAAAATCCAAAACGTGTTTGTAATTATTTATTTCAGCCCAATAGCATCCTTTATAAAATAAAAGCGAAATCAATAATGCAGTAATAATATAAAAGGGATTAGACAGATTTGATTTGAATTGGGCCCGATAAACCGCTTTGTACTTCTTTTTGATGTTGGCTTCATAAGCCTTTGCAATCGGGACAAAGCCCAGTGGGCAAAAATCATCGTGAGCCGCGGTCATAGCTGCATCTAATGATATCCCTGAAATCTGATTCATTTTTTCCTCCACTTTGCATGCGAAATGGTCTAGTATCTCAACAATCATGAGGGGCTCATGAAAACCACGCTTATTAATAAAGCTGATAAGCTGGTATAATTGCTCTTTGTTCAGTGTCAGATTATCCATTGCTGAGGTTTGAGTTTAAAATGATATTCAGAGATTCCAACGCCTCTTTTAATGCATTGATCTTAAAAACGGTTTCTTTCTTTCCTTTTTTAGTCAGTGAATAATATTTTCGCATGCGGCCTTCTACCACTTCGCTGGTTGTTTCCAGCATACCCTCGTCAACAAGCTTATGCAAGGCAGGGTACAAAGCGGCTTCTGTGATATCCATCTTATTCTTAGTAACTTCACGTACCGCTCTTGTCATTTCATAACCATACATCCGGCCGCTTTCTTCAAGCAGTTTCAGGATAATGGTAGTCAGGCTTCCTTTTATTACCGGATTTGGTTCCACTTTATTTGCTTATACCTAACAAAATTAGGTATAAAATTGAAATTACCAAATAATCCGGAAATTTTTTACCGCTATATTTGGCAACAGGAATGAATAATCAAAAAATAGAAACATCTGTAATAATCATAGGCGCAGGCCCTGCAGGGGCTGGCACTTCCTTTTTTCTTTCCAAATACCAGGTACCACATATAGTTATTGAAAAGGAAACTTTTCCAAGAGATAAAGTATGTGGCGATGCCTGTAGCGGCAAGACCGCTTTGGTAATTAACAGGGCAAACCCTGAATGGCTTGCAGAAATATTAAATGATGCCAATACTTATATGCCTTCATGGGGCATACAATTTGTTGCACCCAATGGAAAATTGCTGGATATACCTTTTACCACAAAACGCACCGAAGAAACTAAAGCGCCCGGATTTACCGTACCAAGATTGGTACTCGATAATTTCCTGTTCGGGAAAATGCCTTCTCCTTACTGCACTATTTTCCAGAATGCAGAAGTAAGTAATATGGAGTCTGCCAATGATATAGTAACCGTAAGGATGAAGCATAATGGCAGGGAATATGAAATAACAGCACCCGTTATTGTAGGCGCAGATGGAGATAAAAGCATTGTTCGTAAAAAATATCTCAACGAAAATACAGCGCCTAAAACATATGCAGTAGGATTAAGGGCCTATTACAAAGGCGTATCAGGTATGCATACCGATAACTTTATAGAGCTGCACTTCCTGCCCGAAATGCTGCCGGGATATTTATGGATATTCCCCTTGCCAAATGGTATGGCGAATGTGGGCGTTGGTATCTTATCTGAAAGAATAAGAGAGAAGAAAATCAACCTCCGCGAACAGATGCTGTATGCCATTAAAAATAATCCTGAAATAGCTCCGCGTTTTGCCAATGCCCGGCTCACCGGGAAGATACAAGGTTGGGGATTGCCGCTTGCCATGGAACGGCAACCTTTGTCGGGTGATAGTTTCCTGCTTACCGGTGATGCAGCATGCCTTATTGACCCTTTCAGCGGGGAAGGAATAGGCAATGCCCTATACAGCGGCATGCTGGCAGCGGCAGCGATAAAACAGGCAGCAGAACATAACAATTATTCCTCAGCTTTCCTTAAAAAGACTTATGACGATGTATTGTATAAAAGGCTGGGTGACGAATTAAAGATCAGTGCCACTTTGCAAAAGTTATGCAAATATCCCTGGTTGTTCAATTTCGTCGTAAATAAGGCTCACAAAAGCGCGTCTTTGAGAAATTCTATAAGCTGTATGTTTACAGATATGGATTTGCGGAAACAACTAAGTAAACCTTCATTCTATTTCAAAATATTATTCAATAAGTAAATAATTTAGTTCATTACTTTTGCATCCGGATAGAAATCTGGAAAATTTTTGATTTTCACTTTTAACTTTTGACTTGATTTTAAATGGCAACATACAGCAATACGCGGGCGATGCGTTCTTTAATAAAAGCAAGTTTACAGTCTATACTCAAAAGCCCATCCGCAATTGTCTTTACTATTGCATTCCCTTTGATATTTATCCTGGTATTTGGTTTTCTGGGCGGGGGAAGTGGTTTTAGTATCAAGGTTGCAACAGCTCCGGGAAGCGACACTACCAGCCAGCTCTATGCTATTCTGCACCAGGTACCAGTATTGAAATGGATTTCAAAAGACAGCGCTGCTATTAATAAGATGCTGAAAGAGGGCGACATTGTTGCTACTTTAAATATTCAAAAACAACCGGAAGGTGCAAAACCGGAATATAAAATACTGATTAACGCCGCCTCATCAGAAATAGATAAAGCACAACAACTGAAAAGCGTACTGGCAGGTATAGTGCAGCAGCAGGATGCTGATATTCAAAAAAGGCAGGAAGAACTCGTAAAAATAGACATGCATATATCAGAGGTGCGCGACTATAAAACAATTGATTTTATTCTTCCAGGCCAGCTTAGTTTTTCATTGCTCGCATCCGGGGTATTCGGCACCGCATTTGTATTTTTTAATTTGCGCCAAACGTTAGTATTAAAACGTTTTTTCGCGACGCCTGTGCGTAAAGAAATAATAGTAATAAGCGAAGGTATCGCGCGTATGCTGTTCCAGTTAATTGGCGCTATCATTATTATTTCCATCGGGTATTTCGCGTTTGGCTTTACCTTATATCACGGCTGGATTACCTTCTTTGAAATGCTGGCTCTCTGTTCTTTGTCATTATTGATATTTATGGGTTTTGGGTTTATTATCAGCGGCATTGCGAAGAGCGATTCGGCGATTCCACCATTTGCTAACCTTATTACATTGCCGCAATTTCTTTTAGCAGGTACGTTTTTTTCCATTGATAATTTCCCGAAATGGCTACAACCTTTTTGCAGGGCGCTGCCGCTTACCTACTTAAATGACGCACTGAGAAAAGTGGCATTTGAAGGAGCCAATTTCTGGGAAATAAGAATGGACATTCTTGTCTTACTTGTATGGGGAATTGTTATTTATGCTATTGCAGGCAAGACTTTTAAGTGGGAATAATATTTTAAGGTGAAAAATTATAAGTGAAAAGTAAAACGTGAGCGTCATTTGAACACTCAATTTAAAAAGCTTTTATAAAATAATTATTTCATCCATTTATACACACTGCAATTTCTACTTTTGACTTACTACTTTTGACTTTTGACTTTTGACTTAAAAAAATGTCCCAACTCACTATATACACAGATGGCGCTGCGCGCGGCAATCCCGGCCCAGGAGGTTACGGGGCTGTGTTACATTGGGGTACTGTTATAAAGGAGATTTCACAAGGCTATAAGCATACGACAAATAACCGTATGGAACTCATGGCGGTTATTGCGGCATTGCAATTATTGAAGCGCGATAACCTCGACATTACCATATACACAGACTCTGCTTATATTGTAAATTCAGTAGAAAAAAAATGGGTGTTTGGCTGGGCAAGAAAAGGCTTTGCCGGCAAAAAGAATGCCGATCTGTGGTCCTTGTTTCTTGAGTATTATAAAAGAAATAAAATAAGCTTTGTTTGGGTAAAAGGCCATGCTGATAATAAATGGAACAACCGCTGCGATATATTGGCAACAACAGCGGCTGATGGCAAAAACCTGTTGGAAGATGTGGGCTATATGCGTGAAAAATGAATCTCCCAAATGAGGTTCACCATTCAGTTTTCTTTTGTTTTCCCAAATGCAAAAAATAATCTGCGATGAGGGCTGGATGAGATTTGACAACTTTTAAAAAGTTGTCAAATCTGTACGGACGAAAACCTCGTATCTTTTCTAATTTCCTTTATCTTTTTCTTCCTTTTGCTTATCCTTTTCTTCATTCTCTTTTTCTTTCTGTTTTTCGCGTTCCTCTTTATCCTTTTGTTTCTGCGCCGCCCGCTCTTCTTTTTCTTTTTGTTTCTGCGCCTCCTTATCCTTTTTTTCCTGTTCCAGTTTAGCTCTTTTCTCTTCAGCTTCTTTCTCCTGCTGTTCTTTCAATTCCTGTTTCTCTTTTTCTCTTTGCGCTTTTAATTCTTCCCGCGTTTTTAGCTCCTGCGCTTTCTTTTCTTCTCTCTCCTGCTGCGCTTGTGTTTTCTTTTCCTCCAGTTCTTTTTGTTCCTGCGCTTTCTTTTCCTGGAGTTCCTGGGCTTGTTTGTCTTTCAGTTCCCTGGCTTGCTGCTCCTTTTCTCTTTTCTCTTCCTTTTCTCTTCTTTTTCTCTCTTTTTTGGTTTCTTTATTGCCTTGATTAGCGGTAGTGTCTGTGACTGTCTGGGCGCCGGTAGTGTCGGTAATTGCTTTCGCACCCGTAGTGTCAGTGAAAATATTGTTACTTGTCGAATCAATCTTTACTTTCGTAGCCTCTATACTGTCATTAATTGCTTTTTGGGCCAGGCTGTCCGCCATTTGCAGTTTAGCTAAGTTTTCCTGTCTTATTCTTTCCTGCTGCTCCTCAAATCTTGCTTTCTTGTCCAGGATAGACGGGAATTCAGGAACATCTTTCCATTTCTGGTCTTCATCTTTTATCTCAATTTCTTCCTGCCTTTCCCTCATTTTCTTTGTTTGCAGGCTATCACTTGCTTTTTTGTTCTGGAAAAACGGAATTATGGTGAATATTCTCTTTGAATGATAAAACAAAGGATTGAACCTGTTGGAAGGAAGTGTAAAACCTAAAGACCCTATCACTTCAAACGTATTTAAATTTTGCTTTGCAGTTCCGTCATATACTTTTAGATTATCATACATTGCATAGTCATATTTACCTGCAATTTCAAGGTAAGCATACCTGTGTATGGTAATCCTTAATGCGGCTTCAGTTCCTGCATTCCATCCGCAAAGCACAAACTGCGGATCCTCAACTGCATGTTTAGGAAAACCGCTCTTAAAATCGGGCATTAACGGACCTGCACCCAGTTTTCCAATTGCGTCAACAGCTACTTTGTTTGAATAAGGCCGCCAAACTGTGAATCTCCTGACAAAGTTGAGCAATATGAAATTAGCGCCGCTCAAAGCATAATAATAACCATTCTTTGATGAGAACACTATATTATTAACTACCTGCATATTGTTGACGGTTCCTGTCTGTTGTAGGCTCTGCCCGTCAACAATATGGTAATTTACCGGATCATAATTTATCTCAAAACCACAGGTTTGTTCATAATTAAAATAACAGCCTATTCGGTAGTTTATTTGCCATGGTAAAATAGGTTTGATATTGGTCTTGTTGTCGGCTTTGACATTAATAAGGTCATATTTATCATCAAGAGGTTTTTGTTCTATATGTATTGTGGAATTTCCGAATGTTTCAGTATTATATCCGGCGCTAAAATAAAATGAACGATGCCTTACACCACCGTGCTTTCTAATCTGTGCATATAAAGAATTTGTAAATAATGCACTTAAAAAAAATATCAGAAATAAGAACAAACCTGCTTTTTTTTGCGGCATACTTTTACAATTACTAACAAAAATAATAATAAATTTACTAACACAGCAATACCATCAAATGTAAGATAACCTGATAACTTTATTGTTCCGGTATTATATTATTCCCACTTAATGTACAAAATAATATTTTAATGTTCTTTAAATTGATTTACAAAAATACATAATCACATATATATAATAAAAACAATAATAATAATAAGTTTCTTTATGAAAATAACAATTATTCATAAAGATATTTTTCAGGAACGAAAATCACCTCAATTATTTGATAGGGTAAAAATTGTTGATAATTAGAGATACAAAGAATAATAATGAAATAATTTAAACTCCTGTAAGGAACGTTGACAAAATTAAGTCCAATAAGTTGGATAGTTATTTTTCTTTTATGCGAGGCGCAAAATCCGCGAATAGCAAGCCTATTTAAGGACTTTTGCAACGAAGCATAAATGGAAAAGAACAGTCAAATTGGTGGACTTTATTTTGTCATCGTTCCTAATGCTGAAAAATAAACATTAGGGTGTGGAATTACTCATACCTTAATGCTACAATGGGATCTAATTTCGCCGCTTTAATTGCCGGGTAAATTCCCGATATTACCCCTACGACAGCACAAAGGCCAACACCCATACTTATCCATAACCAGGGAACAATAAATCCAGTATGGAAAACTAAACCTAAAAGATTGCCTGTAAGTATGCCTGAAACAATACCCACTACCCCCCCCATAAGGCTGATCATAATTGACTCTGTCAGAAATTGCCTTTTTATGGTAGATGAACGTGCTCCCAATGCCTTACTCACCCCTATTTCGCGTGTGCGTTCGGCAACGGATACCAGCATAATATTCATTAAACCGATCACGGACCCCAGCAAAGTGATAATACCAATAATTATTGCAGCGAATCCGATATACTTTATCATATCGAGCACCACGTCAACAAGACGATTATTTTGCGTTACCGTAAAATTATTCTTAGTGCCCAGCGGCAATTTACGTATTACCCTGAACAGTCCCTCCGCTTCTTCGGCTGCAATAGGTTTGAGATTTACAACAGATACTATTACACTTATGAGATAAGAATTTTTGTCCCCATACAGGGCTCTTGCCGTATTAAGTGGTATGAGCACAGAATTGTCTGCATTCACTACCATGCTGCTGCCCTTGGATTCCATGACGCCTATTACCCTGTATTTTATGTCGCCTACCGATACCACCTGGTTGATTGCCTGGGCTGTTTTATTTTTAAATAATTTTTTGGCAATTCCATTACCTAATAAGCAGACATAACTTCCGGATTGAATCTCAGCAGCAGAAAAATTGCGTCCTGCATCCAGCTTTGTATCAGTCACTGCCATATTATTTTCATCAACACCGCTAACACGTATGTTAGGATTGGTTTTTTCTGAACCATAATGCACTGTAGCAATACCTGTACCTGACACCGATATACTCACTGTACCGGGAAAGTGGAAGCGCTCCCTGAAAGCTCTTGCTTCGTCATAAGTAATATTTTTCTCCTCCGGGTTTTTTTGGAATCCGTCTCCCCGCCTTTTTTTCTTAATGACATCGCTGGTAATCTGGAACGAATTAACCCCCATACTGCTAAAGTTGGAGTAAACACTCGCTTTCATTACTTCTATGGCAGTAAGGATACCCACCAATGCCATAATACCGAGCCCTATTATAGCTATAGTTAGCACAGACCGCAGGCGGTTTGTCCGTATTGCCCGGAAAGCAAGCGTGAGATTGAAAAAGAATTGCATCATAGCTTTTTCCTAACGGTATTGGGAAACAAATATACCAGCTTATCTGCGTATGAAAGTATGTACTGCTATTTTTTCTCCTTTAACACCAATAGCTTTCAGAAAATAGGTTCCCGGAACAAGGGGAGCAATATTAAATTGAATGACACTTTTCCCGGTGCGGCAATATTGATCTGTCAATTTATCCACTACCCTGCCTTGCACGTCATAAATGAGAAAACTGAAAGCCTGTTCCTGATCAACAATAAAATCGAAGCTCACAAACTCCCATGCAGGATTAGGATACACTTTTGAAGTGGCAGCAACATGTGATAATTCCGGGACCCCAATGCCATGAACAGGAGGTACAACACGATAAGGAGATGTCAGTTGGGCCATATAATCACCATACGAATTATCAGAAGTAGGATCTTTTCTGCTATAGATACCTGCGACCCATACGACTCCTGAACTATCCCATTCGGGTTGCGAGCCACTGTAATCTCCCCATCTTTGCTCTTTTCCAGGCAACTTATCAATATAAACGGTTCCGCTTTTTATCTTCAGCAAATCTGAAAAATTACTGCCATCGAATAAAATGGCGCCAAAACCAGGGAAAGTATGAGGTCCTGAATAATCAAATGAAATGATGGATTGATTACTGCCCGTGAAGTTTCCGGCAAAAGAAATATTAGGGTATCCGAAATCAAGTGAATCTATGCTGAATATCTGCCCTGTTAATACAGGAGTGGTATTAAAATTACTGATCTTACCGAGATATATTCCTGAATTGCCCTTTACCGGATTAACCGAAGTGCTCACAAATTGTATCTCGCTGTCTTTAATAAAGCCACCCAATACCCTGCCGTCATTTGTAGCAAGCGTTACTGATGTATCAGGTTGCCGGGCGTCTGGGGGAACTCCATAAGATAAGGAAGATACTAAGGGCGTAACGGTAAGATTTGTAACACTGCTGCCAATAGTATCAGGTACCTGAACTAAAAAAACAGTATCATTCAACAGGTCAAAATTGCGGTTGGATAAAAAATACTGATTTGGGCCGAGTAGTGAATCACCGGGATTGAGCGGATACAAACACCTCAGAGGTTTGTTATTATATCCGATACTATCCCAAATCTGGTAATTCAGTGTAGCTGCTCCGCTATAGCCATCTTGTTTATGTACCTGGTATATTAAAGTTTGTGTAAACCCAGCCTGCCAGCTGCTGTCGTATTTTATTTTGTTTCCGGTAAAGAATACTTCATTTTGAGTAATTGAAATCGATGGATAATCAAACCAGGTAGTATCGCTATTATAATCGCCATAAAACTTATAAAAATTCCATGCTCCGGCAGGATCATTGGTTTGAGAAAAACCCATAACAATATAGTTGTATTGCAGCGTGCCATTCAGAATAATGGTGATAAACTTATCGGCCACCGGATCATAAACTACCTTAGGATCGTACCGGAAATCATTCGAACCATTCAATCCAACGGCAGCAGAAAAAGTACTAAGCCCTTTGCGGTATAACATCTTGCCGGTATTCGCATCATGGATAGCAATATTCTGATTCATTACACAAACAGCCTTCATGTCTTTACTTATGGCGCTGCTATTGTCGGGAGGAATACCTGACATTGAATCCGCAACATAGTTAATCCCCAAAATTGGCTGCAATACCGAAGTGGTTTTTCGGTCTGCGGTATGGCTTTCCCGCAGGGGGAATCTTTCCTTTACCTGCAATTTGATCTCCCGAAGTTTTTCCATGTCAGCATCATTCTCCACATCAGGGGCTTCAATATTAAATACGGAAGCGCTGTATTTGTCCGCCACATCTCTAAGTACTACTGTGCCTGAAAGGGGGGCTTTATACTGTTTTACCCTTGCTTGCTGCGCCACAGAGCTAACAGAGATGAGAAACAAAAAAACAATCGGGAATAAGGAATTACGCACGGGGAATTTTTATATAAAGTTAAGGAATGATGATGAAACAAACTTCAAATAAACAGTGCAGCAAAAACAAACAGCGCAAAATAGTAAAACCAACAAAATAATTCCTCTGCTTTGGGGCAGTTATTTTGTCATTCACATCGCCGGAAATTTATCAGAAATTTATTTCACCATTTACAAATCATTTAAAAAGTAACACGGATAACCTAATGCCGTAACTGCTAAAATTGTCTGTAATATTGCTTTGGGTATTGATGTTGTTCACACTATAAGCATAAAATGGCCCGAGTAAACATACTTTACGTTGTGTGGTATAGCTAATACCCGCGCTGATAAAAGGCTGAAGCAATAATTTGTTATAATTTAGGGTATTATCTTCCGGGGCGTCAGAAAACCCATCTGTTCTTACGTGATTAAATAATACTTTATAGCCAACAGACATTCCTAACTGGAAATAACAATTTACATCATTTTTAGTACCGGGAGTATGATGTGTATTGACATACTGAAACATCACCGGAACACCTAAATACCAAAACTGTAATTTATCCTGGGTAATTCCAAATGTAGGATCTATGATAGTGAACGCTGTGTTAATATTCCTGACTTCCAGCCCTGCTGATAAAAACATCCGCCTGCTATCATTCCCCTGCTTGATCCTATACGCAGCCTGCCAGCTAAAAGCCCCTGTTTGTCCATGTGCGCCTTCCACGTAACCATTTATATTGTGGGTGAGATCTGCATTGCCATAATCCAGGAAAATAAAGTGATAAAACCTGGGCTCTGTTGTAGCTACTTCTTTATTTGGTTCAGCTGATGAAACGCTTTCATCCTGGTCCTCATTGGTAGTTTCATCATTTACATCTGCGACTTCGGTGATATTCAAAAATGTATGGGCCGGATCAGATTGAGCTTTGGAATATAGAGAACATAACATTGCCCCGACAATAAAAACAACTGTTCTTATGCGTATGCAGTAATGGGCAAAATATCTCATAATAGATCTTGAAACCTTTAGTTTATTATCACCTACATAACACTCCCATTGATACTTATCAAAGGGCAATCCAGGTTTCAGCTTTATTTTAAGGTATAATGATACATAATTCTTTGGAAGAAATAACTATTTTTTGATGAAAATTATTCATATTTATATGACAAAACTATATTCATTGGTTTTTGGGCTGATTTGCGAACCGCAATATCTGTATAAATAACAAATTTTAAACTATTTTGGTTTTTACAATAAAACTATTGTATCAAATCTTCCTGTTTTAATTTTTCTGTAATTATCTCAACATGTCATGAACTTTTTAAGACTAAGAAAGATTTTTATAACATTTTAAAATAGATTATGCATATATTAAATAATGTCTATTATACTAATTTGTATTATTTCAATACTTCTTTTAAGATTTAGACATATTGTGACAAGCAAAAAATATACATATGAAATGCAGCAATCATATATACTAAACAACTCATATTGTATGCTTATTATAAAAATGCATCAAACTAAATAAAAAAATATTTACAATATTAATCTTTGAAATTAAAAAATTGTACCTTCATTTAAAATTATATTAAACCCAAATAAATTATGGTATGCCCAAATTTAAAATCCAGTATTTATTTATTTTTTTACTGTGCTTCAGCGCTCAAATAACCAAGGCCCAGGTAACCGCAAAGTTTATCGCAAGTGATACCGCCGGATGCGCACCATTGATTATTCATTTCACAAATATGTCCACCGGAGCTACCAGCTATTCCTGGAATTTAGGCAACAGCACCACCTCATCACTTACTGATGTATCAGGAAGCTATACCAGCGCCGGAACTTATACAGTAACCCTTACCGCCTTCGGAAGTGGCACCAGTACCTATTCAATGGTCATCAGGGTTTACGCACCGCCAACAGTAAGTTTTTCTGCGAGTGACACCGCTATTTGCCCCGGCACTCCCATAACATTTACCAGCACCAGTATCGCCAATGCATGGGGGCCAATGTCCTATAACTGGAATTTTGGCGATGGCGGTACCAGCACAGCTACATCTCCCGTTTATTCCTATAATATTCCGGGGTATTATAATGTCACCTTATTCGCCACAAACAGCCCGGGATGCGTTGGATCCCTAAGCAAAAGTTCTTATATCCATGTTTACAATCATTCATCTGTAGGTTTTACTGCCTCCACCACTTCTTATTGTAAAGCTCCGGCACTTGTTTCCTTCACAAACAGTACCACCGGGGCAGGGCCGTTTACCTATAAATGGTTATTTGGTGATGGCGGCACTTCAACTGCTGTTAACCCTACCCATAATTATGTCACGGCAGGGCTGTACACGGTTGTTCTGAAAGCGACAAACGCTAAAGGCTGCATAGACAGCCTGATGCAATTTTCATATATTAATGTCGGGAGTATTGCGGCCTCTTTTACATTGCCTGCAAGTGCATGTGCAGGCGCCCCGGTTTCCTTTAATAATACAAGCAGTGCTCATATTTCAAGCCAATGGCATTTTGGAGATGGCGGCACTTCTGCTGCCGACAACCCCATATACACCTACACGGCTTCGGGAACTTATTCTGTTAAATTAGTCATTTTTGACGGTACTTGTTACGATTCGGTTACTCACACTATTACAGTTTCACCGCGGCCCACAGGCAGCTTCACCAGCACGCCTGTTCATCCCTGCCCTCCAACAGTTAACGTTACTTACAATGCCACAGTGCCCGGAGGAACAACCGTTGCCTGGTTATTCGGAGACGGAACTACCGGCACCGGCACAACGAAAATCAAAACCTATTCATCTTCAGTTATTGATTACGTTGACATGATCCTTACCAATGCCAGCGGCTGTAAAGACACAATTCAAAGGATAGATACCATATTCAATATATACCTGAATACGACTGCAAGCCCTGGTAACGGCTGTTTTCCGCTTACTGTCAATTTTAGCTTATTCGCCTATTCTGTAGTATTTAATAATATACCTCCTCCATTTGGTTTTATATTTTTGAGTTATCCATATGGTATCAGCTCTTATTCATGGAACTTTAATGATGGATCAGCGCTATCCACAAGCCCAAGCCCTGTGCATACTTATACAGCTCCGGGATCCTATAATCCAACCTGCACTGTAGTTACATCAAATGGATGTACCGCTACAGGCACAATACCCGTAAATGTCGGATCTCCTGCCACAGCTTCATTTACAGCTACTCCCAGGCACATTTGCGCGGGCAAATCCATAGCTTTTAAAAGCACTTCTCCCGGCCCTATAGATTCCTTTTTCTGGTATTTTGGCGATGGTTTTGATACTTCAGGCCCCGGCATAATTAAACCGGTCCACACCTACAACGTACCCGGAATATTTGCGGACAGTTTAATTGTTAAAAACTTCGGCTGTCCAAGTAAGGCTTTTTATTTAATAGATACTGTTGATTCTCCCAATGCCGTGATCAATTATAGTTATATTTGCATTCCCGGAAATCAAATTTCCTTGCAGGATTATTCCATTGGAGATGATTCCCATTTATGGCAATTCGGTGATGGAGCAACATCTACTATTGCAAACCCAATACATAGCTATCCTTCTCTAACTACATATACTGTTACATTAACTACCTATAATACCAAAAGCGGGTGCAGGGATACCAGTTCTGTTTCAGTAAATCTTGCTAAACCAGTTGTAAAATTTGTTGCGACTAAATTGCAGCTTTGCCGCGACCAGACGGATACTTTTACTTCCACAACACCGGCTGGCAAATATAAATGGTATGTGGACGGAGCGATCAAGGATAGCTTGGGCGCTACCTTCATTTATACTTTTCATATTAAAGGGCCGCACACCATTACTTTAATTATTACTGACAGTCATGGTTGTTATGATACGCTGACCAAGACTAATTATGTATTGGTAGCCAAACCAACTGACAATTTCAGTTTCACGCCAACTTCCGGCTGTTCGCCATTATCCGTCAATTTTACAGACCTGAGCACGGACGTAACAGGGGCTTCAATAATTAGTTATAGTTGGGCTTTTGGCGATGGTACTACAACCACCACCAGTACTCCAACCATTACCCATATTTACACACCACAGGGTGCTTATGTGATAAATGAAATTGTTACTGACAATATTGGCTGCTCTGATACCCTTACCAGCCCAACCTTTCTCAATGTTTATAAACCATCAGCCGCATTTAATGTAAGCACGACCGTTGCATGCCAGGGTGCAAAAATTCATTTCACAAATACCTCTACCCCCTTCATCAGTTGTGTATGGATGTTCGGCGATGGTGCCACCAGTACTGTTACTTCACCAGACCACGCCTATGCCACTGCGGGAGTATATACCATAAAGCTTGCAATTACAGATGCTCATGGCTGTACAGATACAGAGACCAATGCCAATCTTATTACCGTGAATACAGGGCCAACCGCTTCATTTACAATGAGTGATTCCATTGCAGTCTGCCCTCCCCTTAATGTTCACTTTACAAATACGAGTACCGGCGCGGTATTTTATTTATGGTCATTTGGAGACGGGGCCTTTTCCTCTGCAATATCTCCCAGCGAGCCGTATTTGGCTTCGGGTTATTATACGGTAAAACTCACCGCTACAAATGCGACCGGCTGCTCAGATACGGCCTTTGGCCATGTCTCTATATTCGGATATAAAGGAGCATTTACTTACTCACCTTTAACAGGCTGTGCTCCATTGTTTGTGCACTTCAAAGCTACGGTAGGCACGGTTGCCAGCATCATATGGGATTTCAGCGATGGAATAACTTCCGGTTCCACTTTGCTGGATACAATAACCCATAAATACACGGCAACCGGGACTTATGTACCTAAACTGATTTTAACAGACCCATCCGGCTGCACAAGTTCCAGCATTGGCGCAGATACTATAAAAGTGGATACCTTAATTCCTGATTTTACCTTTATACCCAATCCTTCCTGTCAAAATACCAGTGTGGTATTTAATGATGCGTCAAAGAGCCTTTATTCTTCCAGTGTTTCCTGGCTATGGTCATTTGGCAGCGGGGTTACCAGCACCGCAAGCGCTCCCACACATACGTTTACGGCCTCCGGCACTTTCCCGGTTACTTTATTTGTAACAGACGGTTCCGGATGTTCGGGTAGCATTACCAAAAATGTTACGGTTAACCCCACGCCGGGTAACATTACCGGTGTTACTACATTATGCCAGGGATCCACATCCGGCTTGACGGACGGCACATCAGGCGGCTCATGGAGCAGCGGGAATACCGCAATAGCAACAATCGGATCTTTATCCGGTATTGTAACCGGCATAGCCCCCGGAACTGCAACTATTACTTATACAGTACCCACCGGATGTTTTATCACAATCGTAGTAAACATAAATCCGGTACCGGTAACCATTACAGGGGCCAAAGGTATTTGCAAGGGATTGACAACAAACCTCAGCGATGCTACTGCCGGGGGCGTATGGAGCAGCAGTAACACAGTGGTTGCTACCATAGGTGCGCTTTCAGGTATTGTAACAGGCCTTTCATATGGCACAACAACTATAACCTATAAATTAATTACCGGCTGTTTAACAACAGACACCATAACAATTACCACAACTCCTACGGCCATTTCAGGTTCAGGATTTATTTGTCTCGGCACAACAACAACTTTAACTGACCCTATTACCGGCGGCGCATGGTCCAGCAGCAATACCGCTGTGGCAACTATCGGCGCTGTTTCAGGTATTATTAAGGGTATATCGCTGGGCACTTCAACCATTACCTATTCACTCGGAACGGGTTGTACGGTAACGAAGACGATAACCGTTGTTCCGGTGCCCGCGGCAATAACAGGCGGCAGTACTGCCTGCGCTGGTACGCCATTTACTTTAAGTGACCCGACTGCCGGTGGCTCCTGGAGCAGCATCAACACGGCTATCGCAACTGTTGGTCCCGGAACAGGTATCGTAACCGGGCTAGCAGGGGGAACAGACACCATCATTTATGCGCTTGGCACAGGTTGCTCGGCCACCAGGTCTGTAACAATTATTCCGGTGCCATCCATTACAGGGGCTACCGCTATTTGTGTGGGAACTACAACAACATTAAGCGACCCGACTCCGGGAGGTACATGGAGCAGTGTTAATTCATCAGTAGCCACTATTGGTTCTGTAACAGGTATAGTAACAAGCCATTCTGTAGGAACTACAACTATAAAATACTTACTACCCTCCGGATGCACCGCAACCATGACATTAACTGTTACTGCAGCGCCACCTGCGATTTTAGGAGCGCCCGGTGTTTGTGTCGGCAATACAATTACTTTAAGTGATGCTACAACCGGCGGCATATGGAGCAGTGGCAGTACGACTATCGCAACTATCGGTTCGTCAACCGGATTAGTCAACGGCATTTCATCAGGTACGGTGCTTATTTCCTATTCCATCGGTGCAGGCTGTTTTGTATTTTCCACTATTATTGTCAACCCGATATCTCCCATATCCGGGGCAGGTATTGTTTGCATCGGGCAATCAATAACATTGGGTGATACAACTTTGGGTGGTACATGGAGCAGCAGTAATACTGCCGCTGCTACCGTGGGCATTGGTACAGGAGTCGTTACCGGAGTAACAAAGGGAACGGCGACTATCAGCTATCTGCTGACTACCGGATGCTATGCCACACATATAGTAACCATTAACCCGCTACCTTCGGCAATTACCGGCACTACCTTCCTCTGCGCCGGGCAGGTAACCAAATTATCTGACGCAACCCCGGGCGGCACTTGGAGTACATCTAATACCACTATTGCAACGGCAAGTAGTACCGGCATCATTACCGGCATAGCAGCAGGGACAACAACTGTCACCTATATCGCCGGCGGCTGCCCTGCAACCACTCCATTTACTGTTTATCCTTTGCCCGGCAGCATAATCGGGAACGCCTACGTTTGCCAGGGCACCACTACCTCATTAAGCGATCCGACTCCCGGTGGAATATGGAGCAGCAGTGCCTCAACCATTGCAACGATTGGCTCAGCCTCCGGTCTTGTTTCAGGATTATCAGTTGGCACTACCACAATCACCTACACCCTGACAACAGGCTGCCTGACCACAAGCATAGAAACAGTCAACCCGTTGCCTTCAGCTATTATTGGCGTTTCCGGTTTATGCCAGGGCTTTACGACAACATTCAGCGACGCTACCGCCGGGGGAGCATGGATCAGTGTTAATCCGGGCATAGCCAGTGTGGGTATTGCCGGAGATGTGTTCGGAAATAGTCCCGGTATTACTGCAATACTTTACACGCTGCCAGGAACCGGTTGCCAGGCGTCGAAATCGGTAACAGTGAATGCATTGCCCGCTGCGATAACGGGTGTTGCAGATATATGCGTGGGGCAAACACTCACCACATTAACCGATGCTACCCCCGGTGGCACCTGGAGCAGCAGCCTCGCATTTGTCGGCACCATTGACCCCATTACAGGCCACTTCTATGGCATTAGCGGAGGTACTACACAGATAGATTATATACTTGGTACTGGCTGCACCGCCAGCACTATGATAACCGTAAACCTACCGCCATCGCCCATTACAGGCTTTAATGAAGTATGTATCGGTTATACAGCAGCATTAAATGACGTATCGCCCTGGGGCGCATGGAGCAGCATAAGTACCACCATCGCCACAATAGACCCGGTAACCGGCATAGTAACCGGCATTACTCCCGGCACCACTACCATCAGTTATACGCTGCTTACAACAGGATGCGCTTCCAGTATCACCTTCTCGGTATCGCCGCTGCCATCCGCAATTGCGGGCAATACCTATGTATGCCTTGGTTCTTCCTATACCTTTACCGACCTTGTAGGCGGAGGCACATGGTACAGTACAAATCCCGGTGTTGCCAGCGTCACAGGCTCCGGGCCCTATTCAGCTACTGTCAGCGGCATGAGTTTAGGTACAGCCAACATCATCTATACCCTGCCCGCGGGCTGCGGCGCCTTTATTTCCGTGACCGTAGAGCCCCTGCCAACCGTATTTACAGTTACCGGCGGCGGCACTTTCTGCGCAGATGATACAGGCGCGCATATATATCTGAACGGTTCAGTAAAAGCAACCAACTACCTGCTATATAACGGTGGTAAAATAGCTACCGGGCCTGTAGCCGGTTCCGGTTCGGCGCTCGACTTTGGCCTGCAGAAAGTAAGCGGAACTTATACTGTCGTCGCAACCAACACACTTACAGGTTGCAGCAACTATATGTCAGGCAGCGCCATAATAAAAGCAATACCTTTAGTTACGCCAACCGCAAAGATTACTTCCTTAACGGGAGATACAGTCTGCAATGGGGTATCAACAACCTTTAACGGCGCCATTACCAACGGCGGCCCCACTCCCATTTACAAATGGGACGTAAATGGCACCGTAGTGGGCTCAGGAACAACCTATACATTCATACCGGCGAACGGCGATTTGGTCAGGTTTACGCTGACCAGTGATGTAGGCTGTGCAAGGCCGGCTGTCGTGTACGATTCCATAAAGATGACGGTCGTACTGCCTGTCACTCCATCAGCGGCCCTTACAACCTCGCCCGGAGATACCATATGCGATGGCTTCCCCATTACCATTACCGCCGTTCCAACATTTGGAGGTAAGTCTCCGACCTATACCTGGATGAAAAATGGTGTGTATGCTGGCGCAGGCCCCACTTTCACCTACGTACCCGTTAAAGGCGATTGGGTGTATTGCAGGATGACCAGCAACTATATGTGCCTTGTTACCAAAACGGTGTCGAGCAACACAGTTGCAATAACTGTTGACTCGCCATTGATACCTCATGTTACCATCCGGGCAAATCCGGGCACAAGTATCGCTTTAGGCCAGAGCGATACGTTAACGGCAGTCACTACCGATGGCGGCCTTGCACCCGCTTACCAATGGTTCGTAAACGGCCTGCCAATTGCGGGAGCTACAACAAACACTTTCATCAGCAATAACTTCAGCATTACAAAGGAGGACTCCGTAAGCTGTGTGGTTACAAGCAGTGGCCTGTGCGCTATGACTACACATGAGTGGGTATATATTTCTGTCCACAATGTTGGCGTGAAACCTCTCACCCATGAAAGCGGGCTTACCGTATTACCCAATCCCAACAAAGGGACTTTTTTAATAAAGGGTACATTGGGTACAATAAATGATGAGGAAGTATCCCTCGAAATAACGGATCTCCTCGGGCAGGTAGTTTATAAAGATAAAATTACAGCCCGGAACGGAACTATAAATGAACAGGTATTGCTCGGCGATAAATTAGCCAACAGCATGTATATCCTCAGTCTTCGCTCCGGCACAGAAACTAAAGTGTTCCATATTGTAGTGGAAAGATAATTCTTCAGGTGTGCCACACTTCCAAAGTGTGGCACACCTTTTGGAAAAATTTATTGTACTTAACACCATAACATCTATCAGCGTCCGTTGTGTCACACCCTTCATCGTCCGTAGTAGCTTCAGCGGAGACGGAGTACGCCTTGTTCTCTAAGGAGTTTGTACAATCAAAGAACTGTCATTGGCAGCATTGTCAGGGTGAGCCTCGCCGAACCCCGCGCCCAACCAAAGAACTGTCATAGCGAGCAATTGCCAAGGTGAGCCTCGCCCAATCGAAGAACTGTCATGGTGAGCCGCGCCGAACCATGACAACGATGAGGGCTGCACTCCGCCAAATAGAATGCCACTTGCCCCCTGTTTTCAGTCTCCAGACTGAAATCCACCAACAAAACGAAGGTCTCAGACCGGCAATATCAACACCGCAGCCAAATAGGATTCCTTTTACAATTTGCTTGTAATCCCTTTTAGGGTCGGAGTTTATTGGCAAATGAGTTTCGACTAATTTAAAATGAGTATTGGTATTAATAAACGATATATTAAAAGCTACACAACTTCTGAATACATTATTTCATTAAAAAAAACCATGACACTATAACAAATGCAGGAAAACATATATATACATTTATAATCTTTTATTTGCACATTAATTTATTTTAAAATTTGTAAATTCCATTCGATACATTTTTTGTCCAAACGGGATATTTTAGTTATTTTTTCTCACATAAACTTAGTACTTTTATATTAAGAATTCGGAAAGATGAAACCGTAATAACCGAATTTCAATATCTCATATGAAAAACAGGAACATTTCATTTGGTATCCTTTATTTCATCATTTACTTACTCTATACCGGCTGCAACAAACCGCCGGGCAATACTCCGTTACAGCTCCCTCCTGCCACACATACAGGCGCGGATATACTTGCGTTCAAATTAAATGGACAGGTGTTTGTTGTAAAAGGAGCGGGCGGCAAATTCAGCCAGGTTGGTCCAGGCGTTCTCTACGAGGTTTTCGGAGATAGTACTTCGGATATTTCTGCTACTTCAGAGAAACCACGCTTTTCCCTTGACATGGGGAGTAAATTAAAATAGGCACTATTTGCTAATAATATGACAACATGTTGTCACTTTTAGGCAGCCCGTTTTATTCCATATATATTTATCAAGTGTTCAAATTCACTTTTGGTATTGAACATGCATTTTTCCATTTCAGTCAATTCTTTTTTTTGTTGTGTTATTTCTTCTGTTGAGTTGACCAAAGATAAAAATGAAGGCAACTTGTCTGTCCAGAGGCAAATGATTGATGCGATTGTCTTCAACCCGACAGGTGTTACTTTATTGTTCCTCTTGCCTTTTATTTTCTCAATGAGCTTCTTACTTTTCATTTTCCTTAAATCATATCTGGCATTGGCTATAGAATACTTTTTGTTGTGC
>CAISOH010000350.1 GCA_903887005.1 uncultured Bacteroidota bacterium
TCAATTTTCAGCTTTTCATTCTCCTGTTTATAGGTTGTATTATTTTGATAATCAGCCCAAGAATTAAATTTGCTTGCTAAGATTATTTCTTTTATTGCCTCTGTTAAAGCTTTTGCGAAAGAAATACTACCATACTTTATTTCAACTGAATTGTCTAACCCATTGTTGCGGAAAATAAAATTAAAAGTTTTGCTGTTTTCGTTTTTTATTACTTGTCTAAGAACATAACTTTCATGCTTAAATTCATTACATCGCTTTCCGTCTTCGCCAATAAAAGTAATACCATCGGGGTCGTTTAGTTTATGGTTTTTTAAGCCCCATATAAAAACATATTTTTCATCTCCGACTGCCTGTACTTGTTCTAAGGTATCTCTTGTTAATGGTACTTCGTATTGAATACCGTTTTTGTAGATTACTATGTACATAATAAATTTAATTTTAAATGTTGTTTAGAATGTTTTTTGCTTGTTGATTACCCGCGTCTGTGCTCTATAATCGTCTTAGATAATCATATTACATAGCATGATGTCTTAAAAGGTAACACTAAAGGTATAAAAACTTTTGACATTGGGTGTCTTAAAAGATAACCTGATGAACGAAAAGGAACTTCTCAAAAAGATGGGCGCGCGGATAAAAGAAGTGCGGACTTCAAAGGGAGTTTCTCAACAGGAATTGGCGGTAGAAGCATTTGATACTGACAAATCAAATATTTCTCGGCTTGAATCAGGCAGGGTAAACGCATCAATTTACACACTTTATAAGGTAGCACAGTATCTAAAAGTGCCGCTTACAGACATAGTTGATTTTGAAGATACCGAATAACAAAATACATTTGAAATACCGTAAATAAATAAAGGGCAGCGTTTGCCACCCTTTACTTTTTATTTCGGTCGGTCGCCATTAGTTACTAAGATTTTTGACCGTCCGACCGACCCTAATCAATCTTTAAGGAATTTAAAAATAACTGGTCGGTCGCTATCAAAGTGTATAGCTTATGGGTGTTCGACCATTTGTTCTTTATCTTCCTTATTTTCAACAAACCACGTTTTACTCGGTACGGCTTCATTCGGAAACATTAACTTAAATCTACTTATTCGACGGTCAATACCTTCTTTACCTGGCATATCTTTTAGCCGTTGTAACCATAATTTTTTATCAAATTTCGCTAAACGTTCTTGAGGATTAATATTAATACCTCTTTTATCCTTTAAGGAAAATGATAAAGTCTCTTTGTCGAATTTTAAAACAAGTGATTCATTTTTCTTATCCGCTGAAACGTAGTTCCCTTTAAGAATTGTTAACAAGCGTTCATCCATAAAATCACCCTGACGCAATTCTATTAAGGAACGCATTTTTGCTTCAATCGCTTGCGAACCATTTAATTTATTTTTATCAGGTGCGCTTTTTTCTGAATTCTTTACGCTATGGTGTAATAACAAAACACAACATTGATATTTTTCTGCTATGGTCTTAAGAGCCTTTAAGTTTTTTCGTACTGTCATAAAATCGCTGGGGCTACCATCTAAAATATCTCCCCAATTATCTATAACAATTAAATCTACGTGTGGGCCTTTAAGTTTTTGATTAAGCTCTTTATGCAAATCCTCAACTTCAAATAGGAAAATTAAATTGTTGCATTGCTCCTCGGTCAAATCATAGGCTTTTAATAATTTACTCATTATTAATTTTGTTCCAACTTGACCATCTTCGGTACAAACATATACTACATTTCCTGTTCGTGTATTAAGCCCAGCACCTAAAAATTCATTTCCGCGCCTAATAATTTCAATTGCTAATTGTCTCAATATAGTGGATTTTCCAATATCAGATGCTCCTGTTAAACCAGCTATACCTACTTTGGGAAGATAATTTTCCCATAGCCACATATTGCCGATTTCTAAATCCAATAAATCTTTAACTGATAACCATTTTTTGTCTTCAAGCAAAATTTGATTTTCTTCTGGAATATACCATTCCTTATTATCAGGTTGCATTACTACCTGTTCTTTTTTATGCTCGTTCATAATTTTAATACCGTTTGATTAATACGAACGCATACCGCCACATAAATAATTACACTGAAACGAATATGCGTAAAATATAGTTTGTAAGCTGCCATATATGATGACAGGAAATATCCAAACTACCCAATATGTAGAAATGATTTTGGATGCACGCGCACCCACATAGAAAAAATCAATACGATTACAAATGCTATTTCAGACAGAGATTGAGAAATTCAGAGGAATTTTGAATTTTGTCATTGACCACCTTTTGATGGCTCTCTTCTAACAAAAACAGCTCGTTTATTTGACTTTTTAAAAAACTAAAAAACTGGTTTTTTCCGAACCAGATGATACAAAATTAAAAGATACTTTTTTCACCACCAAAAAAACTTTAGTTTTATCAAAACTATTTTAAATTAAATTTGGAAAATATAATAATATGTTGTAACTTTGCATAAGTTATGGAGAGATAAGTAACCCGAAGATATTGCACCAATAGTGCATAAACCAGTTCAGTGCTCTCCCGCTGACTGGTTTTTTATTGTGAAAAAGAAAAGTGAAAATAGAGAAATTTAGAGTACCAGAGGAGTTATTTATTGATGAGTTACAGGAACTATACCCTACAGATGATTTAAAAGCGTTTCATAAGGATAAGGTTTATGCGGTTTGCGATTGCATTATAAGAGGAATGAGCAGACTTGACGCGGATAATTTTCATCCTCAGAAAGATGAGCCATATTTCGTACCGCTAAGCACTAAAGTTTTAAAAAAGCTTTTAGGTGGCAACTGCTACATAGGGATATTGGAATGGATGGTAACCGCAGGTATCATCATTCCTGATGGGAGTTGGCAAACTGGTGTTGTTGCGCAGGGTTACAGGTTTACAGATTATTTCTTGGATTTGGATTATACATGGAAGACTGTAACGTGCGAGACATTATTAAAAAAAGATTTTAGTGATTGCTTTGATAATAAGTATCATTTCCAGCCAGCAGTCGTTAAGAAGCTCAAAAAATGGTTTGATGGTAAGAAACTAAAAATTAACTCTAAAGATGCTTATAAAATTATTGATGCGCGCAAGGACGCTGACATAGTTGCAGCAAAACGCAACGTAGAAAAGCTCAGACAGGCTCGGATAAGGGCGATGTTAGACAAGATGAAAATTGAAAATTTTGAAAAAGGTGATTTTCATTTATCGCAAGATGGTTTTGGGTATCGGGTGCATACAGCTTTAACGCAGCTTCCAAAAGAATTTAGAAGCTTGGTTACTTACGATGGCAAACCGATGGTTGAGGTTGATTTGAGTTGTTCACAACTTTTTTTTAGTTGCTTCTTACTGAACTACAGGCACTGGCGAACTGCCAAGTTTAAAACTTATAAAGAGTTTACTAAAGAACTATGGAATAATGTATCAATATTAAGTAATAGTAATAGTAGTGTGTATAGTAATACTATTATGTGTATCAGTTCTCTCGAAATGAGCCATGGACAAGGGTTACAGCGACATGAGTTTTTAAAAAAGTGTTGTGAAGGACTGCTTTATGAGAGTGTAGTGGATAGACTAGATGAAAATAATTTCCCTGCTGGATGGGACT
Organism: uncultured Bacteroidota bacterium; assembly: GCA_903887005.1. Classification (GTDB taxonomy): domain Bacteria; phylum Bacteroidota; class Bacteroidia; order Chitinophagales; family Chitinophagaceae; genus Nemorincola. The sequence goes on from CAISOH010000350.1 coordinate 3,602, forward strand.
ACCAGCGTAAAAGAAAACACGTAAAAAAACTACTTCTTGACCAGCTTTTTGCCAATCCTGCCAATCCTGAACATAAAGGACTTTACTGTGCCGCAAATAAGCCAATCCTTGATGCTTTTACGGCTCTTTACCCCGAAGTGATGCATGTGTATCTTCAGATAAAACAATGCTATTTTAAAGACCTGTGTAGGCTTCTACAACGCACTGAAAGCATTGCTATGATAGGTTTTGTATGTAAGCGTCTGCAAAAAGAATATCCACAAATACCACTCTTCACATTACATGATTGTTTGATTACAACCGCAGATAATGAGGATATAATAATGAAAGTGATGCAAGAAGAAATTACAAAGTATGTAGGCTTTACTCCAAAGATGAAACCCAAAAGATGGTCGCAGGATGCTCCTGAATACCTAGTAACGGCAAAAGCTGCATAAGAACTATGAATAAATTAAATAACAAACAACATAAAAAATAAAAGAATGATTTGGAAAGTGATTGAAGGATATGAAGGATACGAAGTATCAA
>CAISOH010000351.1 GCA_903887005.1 uncultured Bacteroidota bacterium
GTAATGTAGTAGAACACGGGGAGTTAGGGAAATCCGAGTTTCAGTGGAATTGCGCATATAACCCAGAAGTTAAGGGGTTTAGCGACAGGTGCGTTATAATGAACGTTACTCACTGGCGCTACCTCATGCCCCAACCACCTAAGCAGTAAGCCCAAAAAGTTAAGGGCTGGAGGCCACCGGCCTATACCGCAGGAGATGATAGAAGCAAAAAAGCAATCCCGTTCTAAGGATTGCTTTTTGCATTTAGGTAAAGCTGGTTAAATAATTCGGTTAGGTTCGTATCTCGGAACCATTACGCTTTTCAATTCTCCGGTAGATTTACTGTTTGAGCTTTCCCCGCAGGCGTTGCATTTAATGTTCGGCACAACTGTTTGGTAATAATGGGAATCGTCATAGCAGCCGCGATTGACTTGTTTATTGCCGCAATGTTCACATTCCATGTTTGCGCTGAAATCGCGCCTGTTCCAGTTAAAAGTGTCTTTGATTTGCATTTGATTATTGTTTTTTAAAGGTGAAAACTGTTTAAATCCCCTCAGGCATAAGGTTACGCCGTTCTGCGGCCAGGGAGGCGAAATAAGCCCCGTTCTGCTGCTGCTGCTCCTGGTCCTCCAGCTTATGTTTTTGGGTGTAGCACTGGGTTTCTGTGCCTGAAAAAATGTAGTCTTTCAACTCGCTGTCCCAAACCCCGTATTCTGAACGTTGCTTGTTTTTGGGTAATACAGATAAAGCCATGATGGTTAATTTTTTATGGTGATAAAAGAGATAAAAAAAGATTGTTCGCCCTGAGGGTAGAACGTGATGCCTTCCGAAGACTTTTCCCACATCCCGCCCCAAACTGTTTTTACTGCAAATAATAATTGAATTTCCATTTGAATATTGGTTTTTAAGTGTGAACTGAATTTTGAAAAAAGTTGTCGCTTGGAGGCTAAGGGTATAGCGCCCAGGCTATTTGTTTAAGTTTTGCCGCCGGTATCGCTCCGGTTAATGGCTAACCATTCGGCAAAATATTGTTACATGCTTTCAATAAGCGGCTTTAACCCGCGTGGAAGCTTGCAGCCCTTATTGAACAGTGCCTTTGTTTGGTATTTAGAGGCCACATGCAGCCCTTCAACCACAAAGTGCAGGTTATCCCCGTCTTTGTAGTATACGGCCTGCTGGAAGCCCTCAATCGTGGTGGGCTGGATGCCCGAAAACACGAAGGGGAATTTGGTAGCGTGGATAAAATGGAATTTTTTCATTTCAAGCGTTTGAAAGTTAATAAAGCGAAACGGACTGAATAAAAATGGTTTCCTCCTCCTCTGTGCCATCCCGCGTAAACTCAACATTAATAATACCAGCATAGCTGCGTTGAAATTCTGCGGAAGCTATTTTTAAGGTTCCACCATCTGCCTGTAATTCTACTTCTAAGCAAGTTTGCAACGCTTGCAAAAAATCCGCTTCTGTTTCTTTAGGGGCAATTACCGCGTTATAATTAGAATCATTATTATAATCGCTTATGTGTGCTAAACTGTTTGTTTGCTTCAATGTGTTTAAGAAAAATTCGTAAGTCATATTTATTTGTTGAAAAGTTTAAAAAATTAACGGTTGGAGGCCAAAGGAATTGAGGCCAGGAAAATATAAAATGCTATTCCGTAGCCTGTTGATAGACTAAAAGCGCCCTTTCAAGCTCAGGGCATTCTTTAATGCAGTCATTGGCGATTAAGTCCCGTACAAGGGCGAGAAGGTCGGGAGCGGCGGCAATTAATGCGCTGTTTGAATAATCTTCCTCATCGTTAATATTTAATTCGCCGTTCTCATAACCGGGGGCATCTGTTTGGATGCAATAGCTTAAATCGTTATGCCTTGTAACGTCCCATTTGCCGGGCGTGTGCTTTACTTGCATGGTTTGTATTTTAAAAGGTGGTTAATAATGTTTTAAGATAATCAGCGCTAACGGTACCCATGCCATCGCAATAGCCGGGAGTCATATTAGTATTAAATAATTCCCCGTCCTGAGTTATAACGTTGTACCCGTCCGCGCTATCGCTGTTTAAATAAGCCTGCAAAGCTTCCGAGCTAAAAGGTTTTTTAAGTAGGGCAACCCCCTGCCAGTAACTTACTTTTTTTATTGCCATGCCCTCAGGATTAAACCCGCTGGTAAATTGATTTTTAACATGCTGGTACATAAAATTGTTTTTTAGATGGTTAAATAAAGAGTGCCGTTATTTACGCCTGTATATGCCCTAAAATGGCCTGAAATAGAAAAGCAAGGGGAAAGGCCAGAAGGTAGGGTAAGGTGTAAAAATAAGCCCCTGCACGCCCGTTTGAGGGGTTGCCGCGTTGCATCGTGCAGGGGAATAAAATTTTATTGGATTTCTCTTAATAATTCTAATTGTTCAGGGGAAAACATTTTTTCAACATTTTTCCATTCTTTTAAAACATCCCGGTAAATTTTACGAGCCTTTCGGCTGTCTGTGCTATAGCCAAAGTCGCTACAAAAATCATCATAGCTGCCGATATCATATTTAGTAAGACAGGCTAAAACATCGTAGGCGGTAGGTTTATTGCCTTTATTTGCAATGCTTTGCCCAAAGGTAAAACGGTAGATATTATTGGCATTTTTAAGAACACATATATAAATATCCCTTGCTTGCTTATCATCAGAAAAGTAGAATCCACGCTCTTTAAATTCTGTGGTAAATTCAGTGTTTGTAAAGTTTATAAAAAATTTTGCCTTTTTTTCATAATCCAATAAACTAAACTCATCTCTTGTAAGTGATTTCATTTTAAATCCGGTGTTTTAATTGCTTTTAATCCGGTAGCAATTGAATTGATTGTTAAAGAATTAGCCCCGCTCTGCTAATCGAATGCCACGCCTAAAGCGAAGCGGGAAGGAGTTAAGAGAGAAACAGCGCAAACAAAGGGCATACTGGCCGCGAATCGTAACAAAACAAATTGCCATCCTGAACGCTCCAGTAGTACCGCACACCCGCAAGGCGGCTAACCACGTTAACGGCCTGCCTGCTTCGTAAGAAGGTTATGCCCTTGTGCCCTTGCTCGTGCAGGTATGCGCTTATTTGTTCGTTGGTCATAAAAGGGGGTTAAGCTTGTTCGATAATGTATTCGGTACGTTCTGCCATGGCGGTAATGTACTGGCTGCGTGTTGGCTCAGTCCAGTGTGTGCGGGGGGCTTCAATCGCAACGCCTGCCGCATTGCAACGCTGAACGGTAACAGCGAAGCGAGAGAACGGAGGAGAAAGGCCATCCCGAAGGGCAAACCCCAAAACCCGGTCAAACCCTCCGCAGGTAGAGAGCAGCGCCCCCGGTGTAAAGTATTCGCGTAGTTGGTCACTTGTTAAGCTCATTTTTTCTTTTTTATAGGGTAATCGTAAAGTTTTGTTTTGCCATCCGCTGCTATTCTATAATTCCCGGCAGCTACAATATTTTTTTTAGCTTCTTCGTATTCAGCTTGTGCCTGTTCTTCAAATTCAACGTCCGCCATTAGTGTCTGCTGAATAAATTGGTCTAATTCGTCCATCCATTCGCCATCCCAAACGCGGCCTAAGTTCTTAATTTCAAATTGATTAGCCCAGTCAATAAGAACGTTTAAGCGCTCTAAAAGGCCTGTTTCATCCTCTTTGTAAACCTTTGTAAATAATGCGTAAGTCTCAGGCGTTCCGTACACTTCGGCAGTAATAAATGCCAGTGTCTCAGCAAAGCTTTGCACACCTTCGGCCTTTTCAGAAGGCAACCCGGCAGTAAATGGTAATACTATCATGGTATCGTTTTTAGTGTGTGTCCGATTGACAATGCAAACATACATACCTCAAACACCCCAAAACAACTTTTTAGGATAAGCGGCAAAAATTCAATGGTGAACGGTAGCTTACTTGCAAAATAACCTGGCCATGTTCAAAAAATGGGTAATGTGGGCGTTTTTGCGTACGGCTGTATTATATGTGGACTGCGTTTGATAACCAAATAAACGCGCTACCTGCACATCGTTAATCCCTAATTTGCGTTTAACAATCTCATAATCTGCTTTAAGATCAAACAAATACTCTAACCTTTCAGCTATCAAGCGGTAAACCTTATGATCAGCCCATTGAGTAGAAACAGCCCGAAGGGCAAGCCAGCCACGAAAAGAAGACACAAGCAAACAGCTATCGTAACGGTTAACACGCAAATAATCACCTTCGCACTCATTTGTATACGTAATAATCAACGCCTTTAGCTGGTTTGTCCGGTTTTCTATGCGCTCACACATCTTATTTCTAATTGGTTATTACACGCAAATTTATACTTTATCAAATAAATGCAGTTTTTTGGGCTTTTTTTAAGGGCAAAAGGGTGTTAATCGCCTCTTTATTCCTTCAACGTTTCGTTGTAACGTGCTGATATGCAGGCAAAAAAATATATTGCATTCTAAAGCGATAGGGTAGGGGGTGAGGCATAACTATTTAATGTTAAGTAGCTATATTTGTAAAAAAACACTATGAACATTAACGGAACAGAGTTTTACCCGCTTGCTTCTGATGTCAATTATCTTATAAGCTCAGACGGGCAGGTGTATACATTGTACAAGAAACGCATAAGCAAGCAGCACGACAACAACGGCTATAAAATGGTATGGTTAAAAAGTAAATGGGGTTACGTTCATCGCCTTGTTGCTCAACAGTTTATACCTAATCCAGATGGCAAAAAATGGGTTAACCACAAGGACGGGAACAAGGCTAATAACAGCGTTGACAATTTAGAATGGACGACCATAAGCGAGAACATACAACACGCATGGAATACTGGCTTGCATGAACGTAAGAAAGGGGCAGAACACTGGAACGCAGGCAGAAAGGCCACAGCACAGCAGCGGCAGGCTATGAGCGACAGCAAGAGAGGTGAGAGGCATCCAAAGTTTAAGGGCTATTACAATACGCCATGGGGAACATTTACCAGTGCATTGCAGGCAGAGAAAGAGACGGGAGTAGGGCAAAGGACTATAAAAGGCAGATGCAACAACAAGAGATTCATGCACTTAGGCTATTCATTTACGCCAGTTAACATTGAGTAGTAAAATAGGTTATGCGAAACGTTATTAACTTAATGTTAATTATCAGGCCAAATCGAGAGGGGTAAAATTGCCCCGTTTGGTTGCTTCTGAACAGGCTGGAAAGGCCATTGCCCGCGCATGCATTCGGAAACGCAAAACAGGCCCCACCCAGGTCGGGCAAAACCGATTTTCCCCCCTACCCTGGCGCTGCCTTAAACAAGTGATAACCCCTGCTACTACCCTACCTACGCCATAATTACCGAAACGCTTACCGAAACAATCCTCTTACCGAAACATTTATTTGTTTGTTAGCGAAACAAGTTATTACTTAGCGAAACAATAATAATGATATGAAATCAACATGCAATTATTGCCTTGGGGAGTTTGAGGCAAAGAGAAGTACTGCTTCGTTTTGTAGTGATAGCCATAGGACGTTGTGGGGGAGATTAAGTGAGGAGGATAAAAAGGAGAGGCGGGAAAGTTTGTTGACAAAAGCGGACGCGAGATTGGAGGCGGCGATTAAGGATAAGATGCCAGATGCTGATTTTAGCCCAGTTAAAAAGCAGTTGAAAGAGTTTAGGGGAGAGTTGAAAAAGGAGAATGAGCCAGTGGTAAGTAAGGATGAGCCAATTAAAACGCATGATGATTGCAATACGGAGTTCGGTAAGTTTCTTTCCGAGTTTGGTTTTATAATCATGGTAGAGCCTTGGGACAATAACAAATTAGGCGATTTAAAGACGCGTGCGTATGAGAATGGCATTATGACGGACAGGCAAATTGATGCGATTGTAGCGCGTTGTGATAACGCAATAAACGGTAGTTATGGCAAGACCAAAACAAAAGGGCATTTGAGCCATTCTGGATTATTAAAGAGCTAAACGTTTCCCGTTCGTTAAGCGGGGTGTATATATATGCCAAGTATTTTTGATGCAAATTACATTGCAAAAGTATGCCATCAGGCTAACAAAGCGTGGTGCGAAGTCAATGGAGACAATACCCAAAAAGAGTGGGATAATGCCGAAGAGTGGCAAAAAGAAAGCGCAAGAAGAGGGGTTGAGTTTAAAATAAACAACCCGAATGCCGGAGATGATGCGCAACATAACGCATGGATGAAAGACAAGGTTGAAGCCGGTTGGGTTTATGGCGAAGTTAAGGATGCGGAAGCTAAAACGCACCCCTGCATTGTGCCTTTTAACCAATTGCCAAAATTCCAGCAAGCAAAAGATAAATTGTTTTGCGCAATTGTAGAGGCACTTAATCCATTTGACAAATAACTATTTAGGTAGACGAATGCAACAAACGTAAAACCTAATGACAGCCATTTATTTCAAAAGCAAGTCGTACAGTTTTTTTTTGTAACCCCGCTAAGTTGCGGGGTTTTTTATTTGGGTTAGTTTCAGGGAAGATTATTTTATCTTTATCCACAAATTTACTATATGGTAGCGCAACAGGGTACTGGCCAGAACCCGTCTTCCGGGAGCGAGAGAGAGTTACAGGACAATGTTTTAAAGATATTGGAGGGTATAAATTCTGATGGGAAGGTAGATGTAGGCACTGGTGGTTCCCGGCAATCAATGGCAGGGGATGTTGGCAGTATAGGCAATTTTGAGGTGGGGGCGGGATTTCCGAACAGGCCAATAGAAACGGCTAACCTTGATGCAGTATTGCGCCTGCAGTTCGACCAGGTGGCAAAAAAGAGGCTTCCCTCCTATGGGTTGCGGGTGATGCAGGAGATGTGGACCTATGTGAATGTGGGAAACAGTGGGTATTATTCAGACAGGACAGCCAGGTGGCTGGAGAATGAGTTGTGGGCGGTAGGTAATAAAGGGGGGGAGGAATTTTACCCGATGATGGGTGTGGAAGGAAATAAAACCTGGATAAACATTGATTACAAGATTGCGCAGATAGTAACCACGTACGTTAAGAAAGTAATCCAAATACATTTTGACCGGGAGGAAAAGCCAGAGGTAAAGGCCACGGATATTGGCAGCGTAAGGTTTAAGGAGAGGGAAAAGATTATAGCTAAGTACCGGATGGAGAATGCAAAGAAGATTGCAGCGATGGAGGCGGCATCTGGCTTGAAAGGACTGGAGCAAGGCTTCACCCCCGAGGACGAGGACGAGCTGGATGTGTATTTTAAAATTGAATATCGCATCCCTGAGGAAAGCTTTATGGAGGATGAAATTTGGAAAGTCTTTCAGAATAGCGGGTATGATTATTTAAAGCGGCAATTGCTGTTTGATTTGATTGTAAAAAACATTGGGGTTACTAAAAAAGAGAAAGCGCCTGGAACCGTGTCGGGTGGCCAGGCCGCTACGCTGGCTAACCGGGTGAGGGTGAGGAGGTGTGTGCCCGAGAATACCGTGTATAATATTTTTCGCAATGCAGATGGTTCCGATGTAACATTGATAGGGGAGGCTTACCCATTAAAGATTTCGGATGCCCGTAGAATGTTCCCAAATATTACGGAGAAGGAGTGGTGGCAGATCAGCCAGGTAACTCAAAAGGGGTTGACCCAGGCAAAGCCTCTTGATTGGGTTGATACGTATGTGTGGGATTTCAACCGGCCGTACGATGATTACAGCTTTATGGTTTTTGATTGTGAGGTAAAGGTTTATGACGAGGAATGGTATGTAAAAGGAGACTGGGGTATTGATGAAAAGAAAGGGGTGCCAAAGAATGTAGGGCCGGACAAAGAAGTTATTAGCCGGGGCAAGTTTAATATTTACGGAGGCATTTGGGCAATCAATACCGATGTGATATTAAAATGGGGTGTGGAAGAAAACCAGCTACGGCCGTATCAAAATGGGGTGGATGTTTTTTCTAACTACTCAATCGTTTATCCCGATGCAAATGGTTGGTACGTGCCATCTATCCTTGAAAGGTCCATACCTGCCTTCCGGCAGGCCATTGGGTGCCTTCTGAAAATACAGCAGATGGTTTCTCTTATGGAACCGGACAATGACGAAATTGATATAGCAGGGTTAAGTGAAGGGCTGGATATAGGCACCGGTGGGGTATTGAGGCCGATGGACTTGCTTCGCCTTAAAAAGCAAACTGGCGTAAGGTTTTGGGATAGCACAGATGCCAGCGGCACGGGAGGGAATGGCCAGGGCAAAAGTCCATACGCCCATGTACAGTACAGCGCAAACGTAGCGCAGATTAATTCATTGATTGCTGTTTACAATTTTTGGATAGGAATAGGCAACCAGGAGTGGGGTGTTACGCCTGAGCTTATGGGACAGCCTACCTCCAGTAAGAAAAGCGCCACTGCTACCAGGCAGGCAAGTACCTCCGGCGGGTTGAGCATAGAATATATTTACGACCACTATATAATGCTGATTGAGCAGAATGCAACGAAGGTGGGCTATACGTTGTGGGATGATATGGTGTTCAATGCTTCGGAGTATAAACGAATGAGCGGAGAGTTTGGCGCAGGGGATGGCTCGATTATTGACAGCACATTTGATATCAATGTGGAGATGATTGACAAGAAGGCCGCCAAAGAAAATTTGATGTTGATGGTAGAGGATGCCTTGAAAGCAAATATTATTGGGATGGCAACAGCGGCCAGGCTGCTTGATATTTCAAACCCGAAGACGGCTATTTTGTATTTGGAGAAGCTGGAGAAAAGGCATAAAAAGGATATGGCTACTATGCAGCACCGGCAGATGCAGATGAATGCCCAGGTGCAGCAGCAATCAGCCGAAATTACCAGTGAGGCTAAAATTAAAGAGATACAGGCGCAGGCCATGGCTAAGGTGGCCGTTGAAGCAGCCAAAGGGAATGCCAGCGATTATAAAGAACTTGTTAAGCTGGTAAGTGATGTGCATAAGGAGGCAGAGAAGACTGGTCGTAAATTAAGCCCTGAGCTACAGGCCTTGTCCGACCTTTTGATTGGGAAGACAGTGCAGGCCCAGGAGCAGATGATGGGCGGCGCTCAAAAGGCGCCACAAGATCAGCAGCAGCAGGGGCAGCCACAACAACAGCAGGCTAAATAACCATTTAAATAAAATCACATGTCAAACGTTAAAGTACTTGCAGATGCTTATGCAAGGTCAAAAAGCGGAGAGTTAAGGGAGATTACTTTACTATCCAGAGCATACGAGGAAGGCTACAATGCCGGAAAAGCTTTTATTGAGGAAACGAAAGCTGCTTCTGTTTACATTCCCGATGTGCCAGCACAGGCTGTTAAAAATGACGGGGAAGATGTAGAGGTGTATTTTAAAACAGATGTTGAACTTCCAAAACCGCCATTCCCTTTTATCCCGAAAGAAGAACCGCAGCCGGAAACTTTTGTTGAACCAACGCCTGCGCCACTGGAACCATCCACAGAAACCCAAACAGAAGTTGGAGGCCAGCCAGCAGAACAGCAAGAGCAGGGCACGGGATTAGCTACCGACTTCCCTGAGTTTAACGGAGAAGAAAGAGCGCAGTAATTATTTTTTAATTAGTTTATATTTTAAAAGCCGGGTTCAAACCTGGCTTTTTTTTATTTAATTTGCACAAAGCAGGAACCAGCTTAGTGGTTTATAACTATTATGGATACAAATAGTACAGAGGCATTTACTATTGTTGCCTTTCTCCCCAGAAAATCAGGAACAGAAAAAAGCGTACCAAGTTTTCAGCCACAGGCCGTAAAAAGAACCAGTGATGGCGAAGTGTTTGCAATTGGCGATACCGTAAGCAATGGCACTAAAATGCGCGGGAAAATAATCTCTTTTGAAATGCTCGAAGGGGAGGTATACGCCAAACACACATGGTCTAATGTTGGCATGAATTTGCGCGACCTTACCAATATTGCCAAATTGCCAGCACAATTTCAAATAGGCGATAAGGTAAATGTATCATTCAAGCAAACTTATGGCCTTGAACCGTGGGAGTGCGATGCAGAAATTAAAGCAGTACATTTTTTCTCTAACAAAGTGAAATACGATTTGGAGATACCCATAGAAGGAGATTCTCCCACAAGGATTTATAACATAGATAGTTGTTTTGTTTTTCCTAAAGACTAAAATAACCCTTATATGTTTTTTAAAAAGCGGCATTTCTATGCTGCTTTTTTATTTCTCAAACATTCTCAATATTCCATTTTTGAGAAAAATTTGGCAGTTTTCCACATTTGAGACTAAATTTGGTTTGTGAGTTAACAAATTTACCTCACAAAATACCATGCCGTTAGAAGATGAAGGAATGAGGGAAGTAGGGCAAAGCCCATTAGATGCTGCCATTAAAGCCGCATATACTCCTTCTGGAGCACCCGTGCAAGACGCGGCTGCCCAACAACAACCAGCGCAAACAGTTACTCAGCATCTTGGAGCAATACCGACAGATCAGGCGCAACAAGCTGCGGCTCCTGCACAGCCTGCTCAACCTGCCCAACAAGCTGCTGCCCCATTAGTGCAAGACCAGAACCCCAAACTGGTTAATCAACCCGGACAGGCATCCACCGAAGCGGATTTCTTTTCTTTCAAAAGCAATGGGAAATACGATTCATGGGAAAAAATAATGGCAGACATTGATAAGCCTGCCGTAGAAAAAGTAGTTGAAGTAGAAAAACGGGTACTTGTTGCCGAACCATTAAAGTTTAACAGCGACACAGCCAAAGCGATATACGAAGCGCTGGCCGAAGAAAAATACGAACTGGTTTTGCCGTTTCTTGAGCAAAGGAGTTTTGTGGCAAAGCTTGACACGATGCCTGACGAACAGGTTATCAAGGCTGAATTAAAAATTAAATATCCTTCCCTTGACCCGGATGAAATCAATGCAGAGTTTGATGCAGTGTACAAACCGGACGAAAATGTTTTAAGCACGGCAGAATTTTCCAGGGCAACAAAGAAGGCCCAGGACAAACTTTCCCGTGATGCCAAATTAGCCAAAGACGAACTAAGAAAAATATCCGAAAAACTGGAATTGCCAAAACCGGCTGCTGCGCAACAGCCTCAAGCGCCTGTTTTATCTGACGAAGCAAAGTCAATTGTTCAGTTAGGTAAATCATACGTGAAGGGTTTTGATGCATTCTCGTTTGAGTACGAAAGCCCGGATAAAACCAGGGCGGTAAAAGGCGAATACAAACTACCTGAAACAGAGGTAGCAGAACTTGAAGCTAAAATTCAAAAGAACCCACAGGCATTTCTTGCTGGCTGGTTTGACAGGTATTCTCAAGCCAATGGGGACCTGAATGCCAAAGCAATTGCTAAGGATGTTATTTTGTTTGACAAGCTTTCTAAAGGGGAATTTGGTAATAGCCTTGCCCGTGCTGCTTCGGAACAAACTTTTGAGGCCGTTCTAAGGAAAGACAGGAATTATGTTCCTGATGCACAAAGACAGGCAGGAAGCCCAATGCCAGGCAAAGAAGAAGCCGACAGGGCAGCAATGCTTGCTTTTGCGGGAGTGCCCGTTAAGAAGTAAGAAACCGTTGAGGCTGGAAAGCGAAGCAAGCCAATGCCCGCAGGAAAGCATTAGCCAGTAATCTGAAAATTAAAGTTGCTCCCACGATTAACAATTTTTTAAAAACAAATCCCCACAAGGGAGCAATAATATTTTTTTATGGCTGTAACACAAAACTATACCGCACCGGCATACAGCCCATCCGGTTTTGCGACCTCGCAGTTTAATTACCCAATACTGCTGAACGACCTGAACTCAAATGACAGGTCATTCATGAAAGAATTAATCCGTAAGTACGGTGCCGAAAACTACGGTTTATGGCAGTTGCTAATGGGTAAAACAGCAACGTACGAGTGGACTGCCAACAAGCAGTATTACCACTACGAAAAAAGGGAATTGCACGATTCTCTTTCAGTAGCATCAACAGTGTCCGCTACTGGTGCTGGCAATTCTGTAAACATTACAGTTGGTGCAGACAGTTATTATATAACTGGTGCCTGCGCAGCCAGGGTGAATGAAACCTGCGTATTGGCTTCAAACCAAAGCGTACTGTTTTACATTTCCGCAATTCCTTCTACCGCTTCAAACAACTGGGTAATAACACTTACCCCGTCAAACACCACAGATATTGTTGCTTCTGGTAATACCAACGGAGCACAGGTACTTGCTGGTGATGCGATACTGTTTCGTGGTATAATGGATATTGGTGAGGCCTCTACCTTATCCCAGGGCCTTGCACCGGTGTATGATAAAATTTATGACACCACTACGGAGCACAGGGACGATTTTACCATTACGGACTTCGCAACAATGGAAAAGCAGGAGGTACGCCTGAGTGATGGGCAGTTTTATTACAAGTACCTGGCCATGGACGACATGAACAAAAGGTTCATGAACAACATGTTTGTAAAAGTGATGGAAGCCAATGGCGCAAGCAACCGTTCTGCCAACGGCACATACGGTACAATTGGTGTGCAGCCCCGCGTATCTGCTAATGGTTCAACCATACAGTATACTGCAGGCGCTCCGACCATTACCGATTTCCATACCCTGGGCCGTACGCTGAACTTTTATGGCGCACCTGGTGAGTACCACATGCTGATGGATTTTTTCAGCAAGCAGGCTTTGGACGATTTACTGTTTACCACATACAAAGGAACCTTCCTGAACGCAACATGGGAAAGTTTTGATGGTGGTGGTAAAGAAGCTGCTGCTGCTTATGGTTTTGATACTTTCCGTGAGGATAATATCACTTACCACTTTAAGCTTAACCCAATGTACAACCCTGAAATGTTTTACAAAAGGGTGGCAACAAAAGGCAACAGCTACGCCAACTACTCCCTGCTGATACCTCAGCGTATCAACCAGGACCCGAAGATGCAGAGCGTAACCTATCCTTCATTCCAGATTATATGGCAGGCGCTGCAAACACTGGGTAGCCCGCGCATATACACATGGGAATATGGTGGTGCTGCTCCGAGCAACAAAACAGCTACATTGAACGATACCGTTTCAATGATGAGCTATTTTGGTTGTCGCGTAATTGCCCCCAACCAGTACGCCCTGTTCGTAGGTGTTTAATTATCAATGTTTTATACGGGGTGGTGTAAAAGCCACCCCATTTTTTCAAGCGCTGTATGACAAGCACCGCTTGAAGTAACCGAGGTTAGAAATACCCTCACAAAACCAAAAGCATGTCAACAAAAAAGACCGCTAATCTTCCAGAAGAAGGAGACGAATTAGTTCCTGGGGAAGATGCCGCTACAAAGCTTGTACCTGTACAAAACCCAAAAGCTGCAAAGAAAAAGCCAATTGAAAAACCTCAGCAGTACATTTTCAGATTTCTAAAGCCACCTGACAAGCATTTAATTACCAGCGCAAAAGCAGGAGCCACCTACCTAAAGCATACAGACAATATTTTATGGGCACACTGGATTAAAGAAGACGAAAAAACCGGTGAAACAATTTTTGTGCCTGTTAGTATTTACCAGGATGATATTGATGTAAAAGCACTGGAGCTTGCTGGTAAAATTACTTTTCAGTTACGCACTATCCGGTATATCGCCACGGACAAATCAATCTTTGCCGATGAGCAGGAAAAGGCCAGGCCAGGGTTGTATGAAACGGATGCCACAGGCCGTAACAGAATTATTGACAACAACAGGAACAGGGACGACCTTGTTTTTGCCAGGTTTGAAAAGACTGTTCCGGCAAGTCAAACGCAGCTTGTTCAGTATTTACATTGTATAAACCAGTGTATTAACCAACATCCTTATGCCCGCCGCTATGGCAATACGCCTGCCATTTACCAACTGCTTGACTTCGGCCAAATGGACGAAAGAAAAGTAGAGTTAGGTGCAGCCCGCAGGAGGGTTTACGAGCTTGCGAGAACAGCAAGGAAAGAGGAAATGCTGCCACATGCAGAATTTTTGGGTATAGCATTTGAGATACCAGAAAGCGGACAGAAACGCGACATAGAGGTTATAAGGGAAGATTATATGGACTATGCATATAAAAACCCTAAGCATTTTGAAGATACATTCAGCGACCCTAAAATCAAGTTGCTGTATATCATCAATGCTTTAATAACCAAAGGAGAAATTGCCATTGGCAAGTTTGTACCGGGCCAGGCTAACTGGATGCGTACAAGGGATGTTATCTGTCAAATACCAGCGGATGAATCTCCTGCCGAACACCTTGCTAAGTTCTGCTTGGTGCCAGCCGGGGAGAAGTTTGCCGGGCAATTGAAGATGATAAACATTACCACAACTACCGCGTAATTTTCTTTAACCATAATAAGCCCTGCCAAAAGCGGGGCTTTTTTGATTATGCCTACCACAATTAAAATACAGGGTATTGATTGCCCTACTCCCGATATACCAGCCCGCGTAGAAGGATATAAGAAGGTCGTAAAAGAGCAGTATTTCAGACGGCAGGAAATGCCATCGTACATGAATGATGTACGCTTTGATACGCGCAATAACCCAATATGGACACCGCAGCAGGAGAGTTTTATTTTACAGGAACTTGATAAGTGCAGGGAAGGCGTGTGGGTAATGATTAAAGGCGTGGCCACCTGGTTGCCAGGGGTGTATTATTATTGGCTTACCTACTGGACACTGGAGGATGGCACCAGGCCGGAGTACAGAGAGTGCGACAGGTTATTTTTCATCTTCTTTATTTCATGCTACAAAATACCGTTGATTGCGGGCATAATAAGGGGTAAAGCAAGGCGTGAAGGTGCAACCTCACATGGGTTCTGCATAGAACTTTGGATAGCTACCAATGCTGCAGGATGGGGAGGTAACAAGAGTATTGGCAATATTTCAAAGACGGGTGAGGATATTGATAGCCTGTTTGAAAATTCGTTGGTGTATGCGTATAAAGCTTTGCCGTTGTTCCTTCGCCCAAGGCAATCGGGCGGCACCGACCCTAAGAATGGATTGAATTTTAAAGAGGAGGGCAGCAAGAAACAGGACCAGACCAGAGTAGACACCAGCAGACAGGGGTTGAACTCCGTAATCACAAAAAGAGACACCACGCTCAATGCTTATGACTCTGGCCGGTGGAGCTTTCTTTTGATTGATGAAACAGGAAAATGGTTAAGAGTAAATTTTGGTAAGTATTGGCGTATAGTAAAAGATACACTGGTAAAGGGAGCGCAGCGTGTGGGGTTTGCTTACATGCCATCCACTGTTAACCCGCCTAAGCAGGGAGGAGCAGCGTTTAAAAGGATTTGGGATGCGGCAGATCAGTACAGCTATCCGTTAAACCGGTTGCCTCAGCAGTTGGTAAGGTTTTTTAAACCTGCTTATGACGGGCTGGCCGGGTTTATTGATAAATATGGGGATAGCGTAATTGACCCGCCGGATGCAGAAACCCTGGCCTTTTTGATACAGAAAAACCAGTTGAACCCGAATGCAGAAGAAAGGGTGCCCGATGAATATTTATGTTTAGGGGCAAAAAAATATCTTGAACAGCAGCTTGAAAAATTAACGGACGAGGATGATAAAGCCGAGGAAAAAAGAAAATATCCAACCAGGGAGCAGGATATGTTTGACTTCGGCGATAGTATCAGCCCATTTAACCTGGAAAAAATAAAAAGCCAGATTGATGTGCTTAAGAAAATGGAGAGGGATAAAACCAACCCATTAAGGAGAGGCCGGTTTTTGCCCATGGAGTACACGGCCAGCGGTGAAAAGAAATTCAACGTGCAGTTTGTAGATGATACACATGGAGAGTGGCTGATAAAAGAATTTCCTGAGCAGGCTAACCAGTTTAGGATAGACGACAGAGGCCGTGTGTGGCCCATGAACAGCCACAATTTCTCAGGAGGAGCAGATACCTTTCGGTTTGATAAAACGAAAGAATTAGGCTCTAAGGGCGTTATTTTAATAGGAAGCAAACTTGACCCCAGTAAAGATGCTGCGGAGGAAGGAGGAGCACCGGCAGCGCTGTTTGTGGGCAGGCCCAGGCTAACGGAGTTGTTTTGGAAAGAAATGCTGCTTGCTTCGCTTTATTTTGGATGCAGCATTACGGTGGAAAGGGATGCAACGCAGGAGTATATAAAATACTTCAACAACACCATGCCAAACCTTTTAAATGCCAACTGCTTACCAATGTTAGGGAAAAAGCCAGATACGGCAGTGGACCCCAACAGGAAGCTAAGGGAGAGCGATAAGGCCGTGGAGTACGGAGTAAGCTCAGCGGATAGTTTTGTGTTTGCAAAGCAGATTGAGCTGGCTCAGGTGTATATTGAAAACTACTGGTGGAAAATAATGTTTATCTCAATATTGGAGGATTTGGAACGATTTGACCCGTCAGACAGGACAACGAGCGATATAAGCATAGCCTTTATGATGTGGCTGTTAAATTACATGGGAGACTTCCGGCAGAGAACTAAAGAACGCCGGAAGTTTGATATTGTGAGGTCGTACGAGGTTGTTAAGAGCGCCTGGAATTAATATGTTGTAAAATATGAACTACCATATCAACAGTCCAAGAATTACCAAGTGCGTGATAAGCCCTTGAATCACTTATAATGCCTTTAAACCAATTATCAGGAAATGTTTGTAACCTGCAACATTCGTTAACGGTTAGTTTTCGTATGGTGTAACTGTCTGAAATAAGGCTGTCTTTTGATACGCTGGTTAAGCAGTTTGATTTTTGGCCGCCAAATTCTATTTGTTGCGTAGTTGGTATATCAGGGTTGTTATCGTCTCGCTTGCCGTTGTTTAGTTTGCGGCCTACTTGACGGACGGCCTGCGCAATTTTATACACCTGCCCGCTCATTTGGCTAACCAGCGCAGGGCTTTTAGCTTCTTCTGAATAGATACGGTTTTGGATTGATGGCTGCGTGCCAGCGCACTCTTTTGAGGGGTTTAGTTGAATAACCATGTATTTTTTTTGAGACTGCTTATGATTAATGCTATATCCAGCTTTGCCATATTCGGCATCTATACATGGCGACTTTTCAACACTGGCAATCCCATGCTCCAAAATATCTTTCAACATAATACCCCTGTCTTTTGGTATAGAGTTAACAGGTATGTTAGTCCAATATAGCCGCTCACGATTTTGCGCACTCACTAATGCGCTGTTAAAACGCAAGGGTTTACGCCCTACTAAATTAGTAATTACCTGCTCATGCTCTTTTTTCATACGCACGTTTTCCAGCAGCCACCATGTAGGCCGCGTTTCGTGCAGTAGGCGCACAAACTCAAAAAACAACTTACTACGCGGGTCTTCAAATGCAAGTTGCTTACCCGCAAAGCTAAAACCCTGGCAAGGACTACCGGCCAATAGAATATCAATTTTAGGTAGGGCATTAGCTTTTACCTGGCAAACATCACCCAACTGTATAGTATCGGGAAAATGGTGCTGCGTGACTTTTATAGCGTATTTATCTATCTCACTGGCATAGTATTGGCTTACTGATATTCCAGCCCGCTGCAAAGCTAATTGCCCTGCACTTATGCCATCAAACAGGCTTAGAACGTTCATAAAGAGTTTTATTTAAAACAGTTTTCAAATGACTGGCCGTAACTTTTGATAGTTTTTCGAGGAACAATTTACCTGCGGGCATAATAAACCAGGTTGTATTTTCCTCCCTTACCATTTTTCTTACAAAGCCTGCGCGTTGCAGCCGAAGCATTTTATGCCAGTCTTTTTCTTTAAAAGGAATATCTTGAAGATCAGCGTATTGAAGGGTGAATAAGTCTTCGATACGCAGGTTGTATTTATTTTTGATTTCATCGAGAGCCCGGCCAAAAGATAGCAGAATATGAACGATATTTTTTCTATCGCGCAATAGAGCATGCAGGTGAAAAATCTGCTGATTTCTTTTTTCTACCAGTTTTTGAAGATTTTGCACCTGTTTTTTTCTGCGTAGGTATAGCTGGTTATCAAGAAGTTTTTTACTCATTTTAAATAATATTTTTAATAAAAAGTCCTTTATCGCCCATCCCTTGGGCAACTGGAATACTGCACTCAACCGATGCAATAAACTAAGCCTAAGTAAGTACCCCCATATCGCAAGGGCAGCATAGCGTTGTTGAGATGGGCACCAGGTTATGAGTTAGCATAGTGCCTGGATTTGGTTATTACGCTTTCTGTATAGCATGTGAATTGCCTTTCAATTAACATACTTTCTTACAAAGACCCTTAAATCTTTTATTCGCTAATTAATTTTGGTTGAAATCAGCATGGGTTAAAACAGTCTTAAAACCATGCAAAATTGGGATTGGGCATAAAAAAACCCGAAGGGTAGCTGTAACCTCCGGGCGGTGAGTGGGCGGCTTTAGATAGGCAACCCAATTCAAACCCGACTTCGTAACAGCTACTTTACCAAATCGCATTTGCATGCCAAAAATAGAAAAACATTCACCAAACTACCAAAACTATTTTATCCGATCATGCAAAAAATTTGAAACAGCAGGCATATTTTCTTCATTTATGCCTATTAAATATTCATCCGCAGCAGCAAACAATTCTTCTTCATTTTTTGCCTCAAAAGAATGCCTGCCTCCATTCACAAATAGTATTTCCATACAAATTCGCATATCATCATTTAGTAAACCCATTCCTGCATGAAGCCATGAAGTAAAAACCTGTTCATGATAGCATTTGCTGTAAATAATATGTCTACCAAAAGGCATAGTTTTAAAATAAATCATTTTGTATTTTTTATTTGTTAAAAAGAGTTTTTACCCAATATTCCATTCCAACCTGGTTAAGTGCATCGTTGCCATTTGGGCCTATTGGGATGCAGTTTGGGGCACCAGCGCAGATTTCTACGATACGGGGCACTTTGAGAGCTTCTGCGATGTTCCATGCGCTGCTCTGTGAACCAACAAATACCTTGCAGGTAGAAATAGCCTGGGCAAGTTCAAGAAAGTTGGACAAAAAAAGGCGCGGGATGTTTAATTTCCATTCTTCACAAAACTTACTGTGTTCCCGCTCCGTACCGGTAAAAATCACATTGTCGCCATACTCTTTCAAAAAAAAGTAGGACATGCGAGGGTTTTTCCATCGTTCTGTACGGTTGATTAAAATTTTGCCTGTCATTGTTTTTGAAATACCTATCGGTATGGAAGGGAGGCGCAGCCACGGCACGGAAAGATCGCAAGCAAGGTTTGGGAAAATATAAAAAGCCCATCGCTGTATTTGCCCATAAGGCTTGTTGCAGCGGCCTTGTATAAGCAACTGATCAAAATCTGCATCCACTGGTTCTCCCTGCCAAATACGAAAGTCTTCAACATATTCCTGGGCCTGCAGCAGTGGCCGCACCATGTTAAATAGTTCTTCGTTCATTAAAACTGGCACCCCGTCTTTAAGGGTTGTGTAGATGGCGTTGTCATAGTAATGGCTCTCAGCATTCAATTGCTGGTAGATTAAAACCTTTTCGCCAGTCTCCTCAAACCGGTGCTTGAAGCCAGGGAGCGAAGCGATTAAATCGCCCGCAGCCATAGAATGACGAACTTTTAAAAAAAAACCTTCTTTACTTTCCATTTGTGTTTATATTTGAGTATTAAAATTAAGACACATGGCACAGAGTTTTAACGCATCGGTTTATGAATTGAATGGTAACCCAATGAACGGGCAGCCTCATAACTGGGCATTTGGTTCTGGACAGGTTACGACCGTGCGCCCTTATATGGGACCAAACTATCCGTATTTGTGTTATTCGCAAATTACAACAAGCGATGGCGAAGTATACGGATGTTCTGAACTGGTTAGCACGATTATTACAAGAATGAACACGTAAGCTTTCCCCCCATCTTTATACAAGCCGGGCTAACCCCCGGCTATTTTTGTTTGATACCGTTCCTCTCAATAAGCGGAATACCGGCATTTTGAATATCAGCCAGCTTGCTTTCGTCAACCTTTAAATAGTCCACCCTGAGCTTGTAAAGAGCAGCATTAAGCTTTTCTGATTTCTCAGTAAGCTTCATCCATTTGTCGAAATCTTTATCGTTGCTAAGGTCCAGGCCCTTGATAATTTTGGCCAGTTCATTAGCTTTTTCATTTTGGGAAAAATAAAGGGCATACATCCCATCTTGGGATAAATTCTCTATAATGGAATTTTTGTTTATCAATTCCAAATTTAGGAAACCAATACGCTCTTGGTCGGTGATGCAGTCTTCGTAAGTTTTAATTACCCTTTCCTCCTGGGGTGGCTGCTCAATGATTGTTTCTTTCTTTTTTGCCATACCTCAAAAATAAAATATAAATTTTTACATAATGTAATTTTTTATAAGTTTGCTGTAGAAATAGCAAAAATGGAATCACATCTAACCAGTAGCGCTTTAATATTTCTTTACAATGACGATGAGTTGCAAAAGGAGATACTGCCTTTTGTTGGTTTAAAAATAAATGGCATAAAGCCAGCGATTACTCGTTCATCAAATGCTTTAACTACATATAAAGCTGTTTTGATTATTTCAAAAAAGATGGGCGTAAAGCCCGAGGAAATACTGGAGGAGTTGCCATGACGATGGTTGTAACTGGCTGCAAAGATTGCCCTTTTTTATTTAAAGAAATATCTTGCAAACACAAGGGAAGTCCTCGTTTTATAATAAAAAAGATAATTACTCAAAACGAAGTAGCTTTTATCACGCCCGACTGGTGCCCGCTGAAAAAAGAAAGCATCACTATTGAAATGGAAAAGAAATGACTGAATTAGAATTTATAGAAACGCTGCATTTGGCTTATCCATCCGAGCCAATTGAAATATCTTTTGACACTAAAGAAAAGCTATGGGTAGTTTGTTTTAATAAACAAAACATAAAAGCCGTTACATTAGTTGGTTGTATTTACATGATAAAATCTTTGATGGCAAACTATTTTTTGCAAGAACAGATAATAAAGAATAATGCCTAAAGAACTCCCAAATATTACGATGGTTTGCGTGGACACTAAAAACCATGCGCAGGCATTAAAAGCCATAAGAAAAAGCCTGGAGCAGATTACTCCGGCCAAAACCATATTTTTTACGGATGTCGATTTGGAGATTGAAGGGGTTGAAGTGGTTAAGATTGCCCCGCTTGCCAGCAAGGAGGAGTATTCTCGTTTTATTGTAAAAAGCCTATACAATTATTTAATCCTTGCCAATGAAGATTTTGAAGAAGAAGGGCATGTGCTTATAATTCAACACGATGGGTACGTTTTAGATGGTAGCCAATGGGATGATAAGTTTTTGGACTACGATTATATTGGGGCACCGTGGCTATACGTAGACGGGAATAATGTTGGTAATGGTGGATTTTCCCTGCGCAGCATGATGTTGATGGGAAATTTATCTTCTGATAGCAAAATTGAAATTACCCACCCCGAAGATGAAATAATTTGCAGGCTTTATAGGGCTTATTTGGAAAGATTTGGCGTTTTATTTGCGCCCGAAGAACTTGCTCATAAATTTTCCTTTGAATTAAACGAACCAATGCAGCCCACATTTGGGTTTCATGGGAACTTTCACCCGCCTTATAAGCCCTTGGCCATAGTGCGCAGGATGGGAGCAATGGGGGATGTAATAATGACAGAACCCCTGTTAGAAACGCTTTATAATGACGGGTACAGGGTTGTTTTGGACACGCCCGAACATTTTTACAAGCTATTTGAGTTTCACCGGTTTCCCGTGGAGCATGTAAATAAAGTACGTAAGAACTTGTTTTTTGCTCCTGATGTAAAGATTATAGACTTGGATATGGTTTATGAAAATAAACCGCAGCAACCAGCCCTGCAATCCTATTATGAGGCAGCAGGCATTACGGATGGTGATTTAAGAAACAGCCGGTTAACAGGGTATTCAGACCAGCATACAAAGATGTTTAAAAAGTATGCAGTAGTGCATATTGACGATACGGACATGCCGTGGAGAAATGTTGGGGTAAACCAGGCAGAGTGGGAAAAGGTATGGATGTATTTATCCCAACAGGGTTATTTTGTGGTACAGGTGGGCAAGGGCAGCGGCAAAACATGCGGGGTTAAAATGAATACGCAATCAGAAGGTTTATTGAACTTTTTGATTTCGGGTGCAGACCTCTTTATTGGGGTGGGCAGTGCCCCACTGCATATTGCCGTTGCCCTAAATGTCAAAAGTGTTGGATTTTTTGGTAGCGTTAATCCTGAACTGCGGTATTACGATTTCGGGCGGTTACAGGTATTGCAGGGGGAGTGCCCACGGCAAAACTGCTACCATGAAAAGGTGGGCGTAAGAGGACAGGAGTGCTCGATGGGCGATGTAATACCCCGATGCACACAGCATACGGCAGAACAAATTATTGAAGCAATAAACGAGTTGATATGACAATTACCTTCCCCGATGTACATGGGTGCGATGAAGTTTACATGGATTGCCTTGAATTGCTGACCGGTACAAATCGCAAGTCTATGATAGACCTGGGGTGCAATTTAGCCCCTCACACACGAAAACTTGGCTTTAAGGAAAAGCTTTATGTGGATGTTCTTTACAGGGATATTCAGGAGGAGCAACCATATTTCTTGCAGGCTGATATTTTAAATATGCCAAAAGAAATAGCAGTGGAAAGGGATGCGAGTTTTTGCTTGGACTGCATAGAGCATATCTCAAAATCCGCAGGATGGGATTTGCTTTACTGGATGCGAATATTTTCTAAAAGGCAAATATTATTCACTCCGTTAGACGAGTGGATGATGACAACTGACGACAATAAAGACCCCGAAGCTCACAGGAGTTTATGGCGGCCGGAGGAGTTACCGGATTATTGGTTTAAAATTGTTTTTCCAGTGTATCATCCTACTTTAAACATAGGAGCCCATTTTTTTGCCGGTGGGATTTCATTGCAAGAGCAGGAGCAAATAGCAACAATTTTATCTAAAAAAGGTTGGGCAACTAATAGGGAGGTTAAGCCATGACACAAAAATTAGCCGGAACAACATTTGTATACAGGGGCCTTAGCCTTGACTACTGCTTTATCGAAACAATTAAGTGCCTGGCTGAGTGTACCGATAAGGTATTTATAATGGCAGGGGGCGATGATGGCACCTACGAAACAATTGTTGATACAAAGTTTGACGGCCACATTTTCGTAAGGCGAATATTGCAGGACGAGTGGGATGCGCAGAAAGGCCGCGAAAAGCTGGCTTATTTTCAAAACCTTTCCATAAGGCAGGCGCAGCGGGAAGGTTATGGGTGGAATTTCTTGCTGCAGGCAGATGAAATACTTCATGAGGAGTGCTACGGTGTGCTACGGCAGGCCACGGAGAAAGACAATGAGGCATACTATGCAAAGCGCATAAACCTTTGGGGGAGCCCTTATACAGCCTTAAATGTGCCGGAAAGCAGAAGCCCGGTGGGAACAAGGATAATAAGGGTAGGCCGAAGCTTTTACCCCAGTGTAGACGATGGGGAAAGTTTGCTGGCCGTGGCCAGTGAGGAGTTTATGCACAACCTCCGAATTTACCACATGGGGTTTGTAAGGGAGAAGCACAAGCACCTGGTTAAGATAAAGCACATACAGGAAGATGTGTTTGGATTTGAAAAGGCTGACAGCCGGATTGATAACATGACAGGGGGGTTTTCGCCCTGGGTGATGTTTGATAAATCGGATGTTTCTCCAATTGAAGAACCTTTACCAAAAATCATAACATCATGGGCGAAGGAGAGAGCAAACCAATAGAGCAGAAGAACGTGCCGGTGAGAGGCCCTATTGGGAAGGAATGGCAGAATGGCACCAAAACGATTACCGGCCAGTACCCCAACCGAAAAGAACGAAGGGCTGCAAAAAAGAAAAAAAATGACACCACTCCGCGATAGAATATTAATTGAAAGCCTGCTTGACCAAAAGCAGGCATTTTACTTTGCAGATGGCATGAAGTTCCACTTGGTGCCAAACAGGCATTTGTACGAACAGAACAGCAGGGAAACAATGCCGGTGGTGGCAAAAGTATTACAGGCGGGAGCAGGGGTGCCTGAAAGTATTATTGGGCAATACGTAGTGCTGCATCACAACACAGTATTTGACCCCGAATTTCATATTCAAGCGCATGAAGGCATAAGCCAGTCGGTGATACCGTACGACAAATGGGTGATGGGATGGATAGATGAAAAAGGAGATTTGCAGCCCTTAAATGGCAACATAATCTGCGAAAGAATACCTGAGCATATTGATAGCGTTTTTGAGGTTCCAGAGGCAGCAAGAAAGACCTGCGTTAATTTAATGAAGGTATTGCGCAGCAGCAGCCCAGAGGCCAAAGAAGGGCATGCTATAATCGTTTACAAGCATTCGGATTATGAAGTGGTTTACATGTGGGGAACGGAGGAGAAGCGGGCAATAGTGGTTAAGGGAGGGGATATGCTTGGGTGGTATGATAAAAATTGCTTTGGAAAAAGAATAGAAAGCAAAAGAGTATTTGAAGACGGGGAAAATGTTTTTGTATTTAATCACGAAGCTATTAATAATCAAATAAATCGCATAAATAGTATGAAGCCTTTAAAAGACAGGGTAATTATTAAACCTGACGAATCGCCTGAGAAAATAGGCGAATTTATATTGCCATCCGCAGCGCAGCCCAAACCATTAAGGGGAGTGGTGGTAGCGGTAGGCCCAGGTAGCACGGCCAAAGATACTGGGGTATTCATCCCCACTGAGCTAAAGGCAGGGGAAGTGGTGTTTTTTGGGAAAAACGCGGGCACGGAAGTTGAGATTGAGGGAGAAAAGTACCGCGTGATGTTTGAGGCTGAATGTTTATTAACCCTTTAAAAAATAGCTATGCCCATAAGTTTTAAAAAAGTAGAATCAAGGATTTTTGAATTTTTTACAAGAAACAAACGGACTTACGAACGAAAAGATTGGATTTCTTTTTACAGAGGGTGGGAGGGTATATGTTTTATGATTTATCCTGCCAGTTATTTTGATAATCGCTGGGGATTTACAATTTCTTTGGGATGGGGAAAACTGTATGTTCATTTCCCCATATACAGCAAGTATGATGAATGCGACCCGCCACGTTATGGGTTTTATTATTTTGAAAATGCTTTTTGGTTGTGTTTAGGTAGCAAAATAAAATCTTTTCACATGCCTTGGCATTTGGAATGGGTAAGAACAAGTTGCTTACTGGCAGATGAAAAAACATGGGAGCATGAAGTAAAAGGAGATAGGGGTAAAAACTTTTGGGACAATGAAAAGTGGGGCAACAAGCTATTTAGCCAAACATGGCCATATAAATATGTTTTAAAAAGCGGAGCAATTCAAAACGTAAATGCTACTATACGAGTAGAGGAAAGAGAATGGCGAAGAAATTGGCTTATGTGGACTAAGGCATTTAGACTTGTTCGCCGTAGTATAAATATAGATTTTGACGGAGAAGTAGGGGAGCGGGCAGGTAGCTGGAAGGGCGGTACTACTGGTTGTGGATATGACCTAAAACCAAATGAAACTCCTTCTGAATGTTTATTTAGGATGGAGCGTGAGAGAAAATTTGATTAACACTTTAAAATAACAATTGAATATGGCAAAAAAGATTATTTACGGGGAAGAAAGTCGTAAGTTTTTAAAAGACGGGGTTGATACCGTTGTTAATGCAGTAAAGGTAACCTTAGGTCCTAAAGGCCGCAATGTGGCAATTAAAGAAAACGGCATGATGCCTTTCTGGACAAAGGACGGAGTTACAGTTGCCCGCCATTGCCGTATAGGCGACCCGTTGTTGATTACAGGGGCAGAAGCGATTATTGACCTTGCGATGAAGCAGCTTATGGATGTGGGCGATTCTACTACAACCACATGCGTACTGGCGCAGGCTATTATTGAAGAAGGTATGAAGTTAATTGAAGCAGGCGCAAACCCATTACAGTTGCAAAGGGAAATAAACGAAGCTGTTGCTTCCGTGGTAAAACACATTGAAAGTCTGGCCATCCCTGTAAGCGGGGATATGCTGGAGCATGTGGCCACAATAGCCGCCAACAACGATAATGCCATTGGCAAGCTGGTGGCCGAGGCTTTTAACAAGATTGGCAAAGAAGGAGTAGTAACACTGGTGGAAAGCCATACAGCCCAAACAAGGATTGAAGTTGTGCAGGGCATGCAGTTTAACCGTGGGTATCTCACTCCATTCTGCGTAAACAACCCGGCCAAAATGAACTGCGAGCTGGACAATGTAAAGATTTTCATCTACGACAAAGTAATTAGCCAGGCAAAAGAGTTATTTGGGGTAATGAGTTTAGGCATACAAGGCGTAAATCAGGGATGCTCTTTGCTAATGATTGTTTCGGGTTTGGAAGGGGAGGCTATGGGCGCTTTTACTTCAAACAAAGTAAAAACACCGGGACTGCCTGTTTGTATTGTAGAGTGCCCTGAAATGAGGGATAGCCCAGACAGGGAACAAGTGCTAATGGACATTTCCATTTTAACCAATGCCATGATAATTGGCGATTTACACGGGGAGGCAATAGCGGCAATTAACCCAACCCAATTAGGTGGTGCCGCAAAAGTTACCGTAACGGAAAGCACAACAGCGATTATTGGTGGCCAGGGCGATAAAAAACTGGTTGATAAAAGGCTGATGGAGTTACGTACGCAGGCCGGTAATGCTACTGGCATAAAGCTGCAAGGGCTGGAAACAAGGATAGCCCGGTTAAGCAGCGGGGTGGCGGTGATGTACGTGGGCGGCAATAGCCAGGTAGAGATGAAGGAGCGCAAAGACCGCTGCGATGATGCTATAAGGGCTACAAAGGCCGCTTTGCAGGAGGGGATAGTGGCCGGTGGCGGGATCTGCTTGTTTAAGGAAATGGAAAGGATTGGCGACAAAAACGATTTAACACAAGGGGAAGAATTACTGGTACAGGTTTTAGCCTCTCCTTTAGAGCAGATATGTTTAAATGCAGGCATAGACCCGCAGGCAGTTTTGAGCAGGCTATTTGATACTTCTCCAAAAGAGGGGTATAACGCCGCCACAGGGGAATTTGTAGACATGGTTGAAGCAGGCATTATTGATCCCGCTAAAGTGGTAAGATGTGCCTTGCAAAACGCGGCCAGCATAGCGGGGATGCTGTTAACCAGTGAGTGCTTGATGGTGGAAATTCCCGAAGAACCTGTAAATCGTTAAAACAAAATACAGTATGAAAAAAGCACTGATACTTGCTTTAGTCCTGCTTGCTTTTGGGTTCAGGGCACCCGAAACGCACAAAAAGTTAAATGCCCAAACGGTAGCCAACATGCAGGCGTACATAGCAGAAATGCAGAAATACCTTGCAGAAAAGCCGTACAAGGAAGTGGCCGGGCTAATAGATTACGGAGCATTTGTTAGCGTTCAAATTGACCATGATTTAAAGGAAGACTCTACCGGCAGGAAGTAAAAACAGGTAATCGTTAAAAATTCAAGCCTTTTGGTATATTTGTTATACTAAAAGGCTTTTTTTATGGGGCTAAATATTAATTACATGTATCAGTGGGTTCAATTCCTGATAAGGAAAAACCAGACAGGACAGGTAACCCCAAAAGAGTTTGGCGAAGCCATAAATTCAGCCTCTTATGATTTGTGGGATTTATATATTGGGCCTATTGAACAATTTAAGCCAGGTAAACCAGTCCCTACCGTTGGGCTGGGCATGAGCAACAGGATAGCAGAGCGATTGGTGCCTTTCAAAAAAAGCCTTGTTCCTATTACGGTTACTGCACAAAACGCTCCTTATCCTGACGACCTTGAAGCATTAGTATGGTTGGCAACCCCTTCAATGAAACGAATAGAAAGGATAGACGACCTTACCTTAAGTTCCCGATTGTCTTCTGTAATTGACCCAATAGGGGATGGATTTAGAGACTGCTACGTTGAATCAGAAACGGGTTGGACTATTTACCCAAGTACATTAACCAGTGTTTTAGCAACATATTATACGCTGCCAACGGAGGCCGTATGGGCTTATACAACTGTTAACGGAAGGCCGGTATACGACCCTGTAAACAGTGTAGATTTGCAATGGGATGCGCTTTCTGCTAAAAAGATAATGGGAAGGGCATTGGATTACATGGGGTTCTCATTTACCGCCAGAGACATTGTAGAAGCGGGTATGGAAGTTAAAAAAACAGGGAGCATGTAAAAAATGATAACAGGAATAACTTTTGGAGTTTTTTGCGAAAGGGTTAAGCGTAGGCTTTCTAACGGCTGGCCTACGATAAAATTCAATATTTCTGACAACGAAATAATGCTTTATTTCTATGGCTCGGCTGCCACGGTAATAAAAAATACAAGCGATTTAGCGTATAAAATAGATGGAATACGCAGTGCGCCAGAAGGGTTTTTGACAAACTATCAATATTCTGGTTCCGCAATAACATGGGACAAAACAAGTGGGCTGTATTCGGTATCGCTACCGGCACCTCCGGTAGATTTGCCTTTGGGATATAGCGTTAAATCTCCTTATTTTTCGGGTTCTCAATCAGAAAGCTACCCATTAATCGCAATTCACTCTTTTAACAGAGGGTTTGCAATGAAGTTGCCAACGCCTAATTACGGAGTATATTATAGGGTTACAGGGCAATCTTTTGAGATGGATAGCAGGGGCTATGATTTAATAAACTCAAATTTGTTATTAAATATTCCGATGTTATCTCCAAGGAGTGCTACCGGTAATTTTACTGACCTTATAAACATGCCCGATGAGGCTATTGAAATGACTTTTGAAATGGTGATTAAAGAGTTAACTGAAAGGCAAAACACTCCAACGGATAGAGTAAATGACGGAAATAATCAGTTCACGCAACAACCATAATTTATGCCAGCAGAAGTTTTTGACCAGGTAAAGCTTAAAGATATTGTGTTGGGGTACATTGAACTATCCAAACAAACCGAAGCGGAGTTCCTTCGCTTGTGGCGTATTTGCTTTAACGGGTTTAAATTTATGGGCATAAATGCCTTTTGGGAGCCTATTACAACCGTTTTACCGGTGCTTTCTAACGCTACGGTAGTATTCCCTCCTGACCAAATACAGTGGGTTAAATTGGGTTATTTTAACCAGGCAGGCGAACTGGCCACCCTGCGGATTAATAAAAACCTTACAACCTATAAAGACAATTCTTTAAACAGGATTACCGATATAACAGACGAACTGCAGCAGGTAGCACCGGCGCTTTTAAATGATAGCTGGTGGTGGAGTTCAACCAATTTTATAGGTGCGCAGACTTACGGAGCAAATGGGTATGGCTACTGCCAAAAGTTCGGGGCAGGTTCGCATTTAGTGCAGCCGGGAGAGGTGAGGATAGATTACGAGAATAAAATTTACGTTCTCAATCCGCAGACCTTTTTGACAAATATTGTACTGGAGTATATCAGTTCTCCGCAGATGAATGACGATTACTGTATTCCGATGCAGTTTGAGCTGGCCATGACTGCCTGGTTAGCCTGGAGAGATATAATCTACCTGCCAGCCACAGGCCACGTAGGGAACAATAATGTTCAAATGCGGGCAAATGACTTTAAAGCAATGCTGAAAGTAGCCAAGCGGTCCTACAAGCCGTTCAGGTTGCAGGAAGCATACCAAGAAATTATTGAAGGGCAAAACTTAGGCATTAAACCATGACAAACTTTTTTGGCGCAATAGTATATCCAATGGGAAGCGGAACGATTTCGCTTAATGTATATTTGGGCACATCCTATACGCTAAACAAGCAAAGCACACTTTATTATAACCTGACGGCCACTGACCAGCAGGGGAATGGATATACCGGCACCGGTTTGATTATACGGGGAGAATTAATAGTAGAAAATCTTAAAAAAAACAATATATGAAAAATTTACATTGGAAATTAAGCTCTAACCATGAATCTGTTGAAGAAGTATGGATATACTATGGCGTGGCAGAAAGTACCAAAATAGAGGTATGCGCATTATTGAAAGATGGCAAAAGAATTGATATTAAAGGCACTGTTTCTCAACAACAGGAATTATTGAAAATGATGGATGATTTCATCAGCACGCTTGATGTAAAACAAACTCCTGTTACTTTTGTTTCTTTAGAAGGCGACTCTTTAGAGGAGGCTTACAAAGAAATGAATAAAGAAGCCTTAAAGGTTCCAGTAGAGCCGGGTGCATAAAATTTAAAAAAAGTTGTCATGCCAATTGAGCAAATACCATTTAGCGGAGCATTGAACTTAGACGACCCTGCACAAAACGTACAAAACGGGTTTCTGCGGAGATGGACAAGGAATGTAAGCTGGTATGGCCCAAACGGCAATAAGCGCCCGCAAAATTTAAAAGGCACCATTAATTTGTTCTCCGCTTATGGGTTCTCCCTGCCCGCAGGCAACAATATCTGCATAGGCAGAAAGTACGACCCCGTGTATTACAGGATGTTTTGGATGAACTACAATTCCAACGGCAACCACGGGATTTACATTTTAAACACCACTGCCGGCACTATTCAAACACTTATCCAGGTTGGTGTAAATACTCAGGGGGATGTTTTAGGCTTCAATCCTTACGATACAATAAGTTCAATTGACATTATTTATGGCGACCCGGCAGACGGGGATATTCTTATTTATACCGATAGCTTATACCGGCTGACCAATGTTAACATAAATCTTTATTTGGCGGGCACCTACAACCCTATAAAGAGAAACTATCTTGATGTGGCCAAGCAGCCGCCACCTTTCCCCGTAAAGTGTGTGTACGAAAACGCAAACGGGCTGGTTACAAACAATATGCGCAATGCGCTGTTTCAGTTTAGGGTAAGGCACAGGTTTGACAGCCTGCAAAAATGCGTTTATTCAACCATTAGCGAGTGTCCTTTGCCTTACGATGCAGGCGACCTGCTTATCGACCAGGACCCCACAAAAAACGGCAGAATAGCCGCCTATTTGCCCACAGGGGATGCTGATGTACAGGCTATTGAAATATGGATGCAGCAAACAGCGGATGGCATTACTTCAAATTGGGTGTTGGTAGACACTTTGGATAAAACTGCATTAAGTATACCGAACAACGATTTATACCGGTATCTGTTTTACAATGACAGCATTTATCCTTCCGCTGACCCTGCGCTGGTAATTCTTGACCAGACCTATGTGCCAAGAAAAAACCAAGCAAGCACTTTGTTAAATGGCAATACGATTGGCGTAGCAAATATCACAGAAGGGTACGACCCCATTAGCATGCCTTTAATGAGCGCCCAGGTAAATGCAATAACGGCTGATAAAATGACCTACAACGGGTTTTTGTTCTTTGCTTATCAAAACCCCGACACAGGGTATGTAACCATTTACCTTACAGGCACAGGGACAAATGACGGCAGCGATAACCCTTCTACCATCAATTTAATGAACGGGGCTACATTAAAGGTCCTGGCCCAAGATGCTGCTCAGAACAGCATAGGATTTAATGTAGTGGCCAGTTCAATAACCATTTCTACAGTATTAGGCCAACTGGCCACTGCTGCCGGGGGGCAGGGATGGACGGTTGTAAGCACCGGTACAAATACGCTGGTAATAAGAAAAACTGGGGCTGTCTTAAATTCAACGTACTATACCACCAGTTATACCATTTATGTCGCTTATCCAAATTACATAGATCAGTATGTTTTTCTGCCAAACTGTAACTATGATTTTGGAATACTGTACAGGGATTCCGTTGGGCGGCAGGTTGGTTCAGTTCTGACTGTTCCGGGATGGGCCTTAAAAACTCCTCAGTTTAACGGAGTGGATTTTTACCTGGCTCAAATGCAGTTTATTATTGCTCACCGGCCACCGATTGATGCAACGAATTACCAAATAGTTCGTACGCAGCAGTTGAGTTACAGTAAGCTGCTAAACTGGGTATGCAGGCAGGCGTACAGCCAAATAACCAATCAAATACAATATTGCTATGTTGATGTAAGCAATATCTATGACTATAACCAACAGATACAGTCAACCAGCAGCGTGTCGCCAGAGGGTGTAGTGTCTTACAATTTTGCGCCTGGGGACAGGATAAGATTTATGGTAAGGTATGGCGCAGGGGGTGGCAGTCATTTATTGTTTGGTAATTACGATTACCAGATTCTTTCTTTAGACATAAACCCGTATATAAATGGCGAGGCAAAAACGGGCAGCTTTGTAAAATTCTATTATCCCACAGCAGATATTGACGCGAATTTTGCTTTTGATGGCACGGCTGACTTTCAGCATTATTATATTTACCTGTATAATACAAAGCAGCATCAAACAAGTATTGTTAACGGTACGGTAAATCAAAATACTTATTTTGAATTTGGGAAGGCATTTGCCATAGGAAATGAAGGCACTGACCAGGCTTACCACATGGGTAACTTGACAACCCAAAAAGCTGACCTTTCTCAAAGTGCGCAGATACTTATTAATGACGGGGACAACTTCTTTAGGTTTAGGAATGTGCCCGTGGGCATTGTTTATAACATCCCAACAACCGGAGATACGCACGATACAGGGGGCGCAACTTTAGATGTAAACTTAGACCCCACGACTATAACTCAGGCAAATTATAAATTATCAGCGACAACCGTAACTGGTACGATTTCTCTTGGGCCAACATTTTATCCAACGTTTTCGGATGTAAACCCCAACGTTGAAAATATATCTTCCAGCGATATAAGCGTTCGTGTGAAAGCCATAGTGCCGGTATCGGCTAACGCAAACGAGCCGCAAGATGAGTTTACCTTATACGCGAAAGTGTGTCTTGTGGGTGGAACTGTCGCAAACCTGCCAGTTCTTATTCCGAAGAAGTCCAACATGACTCCCATGACACAGTTTTTGTATGAATTTGATGTTGTGGTAAATATGCCCGCAGGTTCTAAAATGTGGTTTATTTCGTGGTTTAAAGGGAACGTGAGCATAGGTGGCTTCAATCTTTATTTAAGCGTATTGGACAACATCAACATAGCCATAGTAGAACCTTCATTTAGTGATGTGTATGCGATTAACACTACCAGCAATGGCCGGCCAGCAATAGTTGACCCCAATTCAAAAGAGCAAGTATTCCCGGCTAAATTCCGGTTTTCTCAGCCTGACCAGCAGGGAACCAACTTAAACGGCATGAACATATTCTATCCAAACGATATGGATGAATTTGACCGTAGCAAGGGAGGGGTGATGATGATGGTTGCGCGGGACAGAAACATGAGGGTGTTTCAGGAAAGGGGAACAGGCGTTGTGGGTGTGTATGCTAAATTCATAAAAAATAACGCTGGAGAAACGCAGTTGATTGTTACTGACACCATTATCACTCCAAACAACATACAATACTACGATGGAGAGTTTGGCCTGGGTAATCAGCCGGACGGGCTTTTTTCAGACGGGCTGGTTGATTATTTTACCGACCCGGTGAAAGGGTATATCATAAGGGTATCTCAAGCGGGCATGGATGCTATAAGCATTGAAGCTAAAATTCAATCGTTCATAGGCCCACTGGCCACTCAATATTTAAACAATATCCCTGGGTATTACGGCGGCTATGCGAAGTTTTTAGGATGCGTATTTTACAAGCAGGATAAAGATAAAGAGGCCCTGTTTGTGTTTCAGAGCGGCACCGGCCTGCAAGGTGATACCGTTGTATGGGATGAAAAGCAGAACGCATTTACCGGGTTCAGGGATTGGCAGCCAGACCAACTGGAGTGCGGGGAAAATGTACTGTACATGTGGCAAAACGGAGTTTTATACAGCCAAAATAACGCCAACCAGTACAACACGTTCTTTTCTCAATATGGAGTAATTGAGCAGTATGGTAAAATTACCCAGTATGGTATCATTTATCCATCTTTTATAGATGCCATATTCAATCCTCAACCCAATGCTAAGAAAGAATTTTTGGCCATAAGCTATAATTCTCCGTACGGTAATATTTGGATTTCTCCAGATTCCCCGAACATAAACACTGAATTAGGCAATGAAAGCACACTGCTTGCTGAGGATTACGATTACTGTGAAGGGATGTACAGCGCAGCCTTTTGGCGGGATGTAAATAGCCCAGGGGGGCTGATTGAAGGCGATTTTATGAAAGGGATATGGATGGAATTTATTGCCCAAAACACATCTTCTGACTTGACTTATATATTTGGCTTATATTTGAATTATATATTCTCGCCAAGAAATGGGTAATCAGAACACAATAGATGCAATAAATAAGCTTGAAGAAGCTATGTACGCGGCTTGTCCTCCCGGCGATTTTCCCCTAACCCATATCTTTACCCCTGGCCTTTACACACGAGAAATTTTTATGCCAAAGGGTTCTTTGATAACTTCAAAAACCCATAATACCACTCATCCTTTTTTCATTCTGCAAGGTTCTGCCGAAGTTTGGACAGAGGAGGGGGGAGTGCAGATTTTAGAAGCGCCGTACAGGGGAATTACAACACCGGGTACAACAAGAGTGCTTTTAATACTGGAAGATTGTATTTGGATAACCACTCACCCAATAGCAAGCATTACTGGCGAAGAAAATAATTTAAGCGAAGAAGATAAATTGAAGGTGGTGCAGGGCATCGAGGATATTATTATTGAAAAGCGCACAAATCCTTTATTATATAAAAAAGAGGAGGAATTATGTCATGGGTATCAGCAGGAATAGCAGGCGGCACCGCTTTAATTAGCCTGGTAAGTTCTGTTTCGCAGAAAGCCAAAGCTAAAAAACTGGAGGAGCAAAATAAACGGCCCACTGAGCTTGTGCCGCAGGGGGCAATGGATGCGCTGCAATTAACAAAGCAGTTATCCACCGAAGGGCTGCCTTCTGCCTCTAAAATAGCAGCAGAAAAGCAAATAGAAACAGCAGCAGCCACAGCAAGAGCTTCCGCTACCGACCAGCGCTCAGGAGCGGAAGCTCTTGGGGCAATACAAGCTGGCACAAATGCAGCCAATGAAAATCTGGTAGTGCAGGATGCAAATGTAAGGCAGGCCAAGCAGCAGGCTGTTGTAAACGAAGAAAACGTTATAGGCCAGTGGCAGGATAAAGTTTGGGATTGGAACAGCAAGGCGAAGTATGAAGAAAATGCTACTGCCATTAATGCGCTAAAAACTGCTTCTCAGGAAAATTTAAACACGGCCTTAAACCAGGATGGAAGTGGCGTTGCTTCTGCCAAAGAGTCGGGGGCATTTAAGGGGTTAGATATTTCTAAAGACCCCACCATTGTAAATGCAGATGGATTTACCAAAGGAATACCAGATAGTTATACTTCGTACTTGCAAAGGTTGCAGCAAATCAGAAGCATGACCGGTTCATTTCAACCACAATTTTAAAAATGGCAAACGGAGCGAATATAAGTCAAGGCGCAGGGCAGGGCGAAGCAGGCGTATTCCATTGGGAAGGCGTTAATAATACACTTGCCCAAATACACCAGCGCGATATTACCAACCAGCAAAGAATACAGGCACAGCACAGTAAACTGGAAATGCAGATGAGTGATGCGGCTCGTAAAATGAGAGCAGCAGATATGCCAGAGTTTTTTCATAATATGAAGGAATTTCAGTATGCTGGATTGATGCTACAAAATGAAAAGGTAAAAAAAGACCCTAATGAACGGGCAAAATGGGAAGAAGCGCAAAACAATGCTTATTACAATAACTTATCTCTTGCAGAGCAAAGTAAAAAAGCCGATGATTTTAAAGTTGAAATAACAAAAGGCGCATTGAATAAGCCTGGTATGTTTCAGGATGCAGATATGCTGCAAAGAACTTTTTCGATGTACGATAAGTTAACAATTGGCCAGTTGCAAAAAACAGGGATGAATACCCCTTATGCTTTTTTACATAAGGCTGATACTTATTCTGAAAAAGAAAGCCTGCCCGATGTTATTTTAGGTAAACCAAAGACTGTTGTAAACGAAGACCCCGTTTATGACCAAAAAGGCAAACTTGTTGGATGGAACCAGCGCCAGCAGCAGATGTACGAACGGCCGATAGGGCTTATGGCAAAGGAAGCGGCCAATTCGCTCGGCAACTGGAACTATGCCAAGGATGCTCAAAAAGACTTTGAAAGCACTCCGGCTCAAGCACGGCAGGCACAGATTGCTGCCGCGCAAAAGATTGTTGATGGCGACCCCAAAAGCGGAGGCTATAAATTAAATGACGACTATACGGGCCTGTATATCGCCAAGTGGATTACCCAGGGAACGGATGTAAAGGATGTAGGCAGCAAAGGGTTTAAGGTAAATCCATTGTTTTTGGAGGAAAAGAAATTTGAGCAGGCTAAGGAACTCAAGAAAATAGGGTACGACTACGGAATGTCGTTGGCTAAATACAGAAGTGATTTAACCGCGCAGCGTAGTGCCAATAAGGATAAATCTTCGGTGAATGTAGCAGAAAGCTTTTTTAAAGCGATGCAGGCCGATGCTTATAATAACCCGCGCCAGTACAAGTATGCAGACGGTCATACCGAAATGCAGTACAAGGTGATGGTTGACCCCAAGACAAAAAAGATATTTGAAACCAGGGACCCTGTTACGGGCAAGCTTATACAGCCTGACGAAATACACTTTAAGCAAAACGGGGATGTGGTGCCAATTTTCTTTAAAAGGTCAAAACAAAAAGACGGGGCCATCGGATTAAATCAAAATGCTCACAATATTGAAATTGACGAACAATTGTCTCAGCCAACAAAGAAAGAGCAGTTTTTGATACGCTTAAGCCAGTCTTTTCTTTCAGGGAAGGCCGAAACGCAGGATGTAGAAAACGATATTAAAGTTGGGGAATCGGACGGAGAAAGCTCATCTATAAGCTTACCAATAAACGCCTTAGCAGGTTTAATGAGGCTTGTTAATAAAACAGACGAAACGTAATGCCAGATCAAAATACCATACCGGAAAATTATTCAGAATACTTACAGGCTACCAAGCCTGTTCCTGTTTCGGGCATACCCAACGAAAAGGCTTACGCAGCACCGGTTATCCCATGGAAAGAAGCCGAACAGTATACGCTAAAGGCCACTGATAATATAGGCAAGGGCTATACGCAAGAAACCAAGGTGCCAGCAGAGCAAAGAGTAGCCGGGCAGGCGGTGGACCTTAATGCCAATGCTATTATCCACATGATTAACATGCCTGACCTGGTAAGCGAAAAACTGCCAGAGTTAAACGTTAAGGTGGCCACTTCCCCAATAGGCATGCGTACAGAGGCCGGAGAGCTGGAAACGATAGGGAAAGGGATTGATGTTACAATACAGCCCCCAAAGCAGTTAATGGAAGATATTGCTGCCAGGGAAAAAGAAGATCAGGCTTCCGGTATAAAGAAATGGAGTGATATTGTAGGAAAGACAGTAATGACCGGTACGTTAATACAAGTTGACGATGCCTTTAAAAGAGATAACCTGGCTTATTACAATAAGCTTAAAAAAGAAAACCCCACCTGGACTGGAGAGCAGATGGTGATGGATATTGGCAGCAAAGGACAGGCGATGCCAATGGCACGTAATCCTTCTGCCTGGTTTAAGAAAAACAGCGTACCAGATGCCCTGCCCGGCGTAACGGTAACTACCGGTAGCGTGAAGCCGAAGGACGAGGATATGACGAAGTGGATAGAGAAGGTTACAGCTGTTAGTGATGAAGACAAGGCCCTTATGTCAAAATTCGGGACAATGCCTGCCGGAGAAAGAATGAAGGCCTTCTTACAACCTGAAATGAAGTTCCCTTCCTACAAACCATTGGCCAGCTTTGTATACAGCCATCCCGAAATGATGGATGCGCTTAATAAACGCTTACTGGATGCTCCCCCGGAGGAACTTGCAAGGGAAGGTGGCCGGTTGAATATTCTACAAAAAGCAATAAACGACACCTATTTTTCAGACCAAAAAGATGTACCACCAGCGGTTTACGATGCGCTGCAGTCATACAATTACTATACAGCGTTTAAGCAAAAGTTTGAAAACGAGCAAAGCGACATTTCTGCCAAAATGAAACTTGTTGGAGAAAATGCAATGGGCAAGGACTCTCCTGAACTAAACGAGTTAATGGCTTTATCGGCCAGAAAGTTGAGCGATCCTGCAAGTATTACTGATAACGATAAAAAGAGGTATGGAGAATTGCTTTTGAACGTTACCAATAATGTAATGGAAAAAGGAAAGGGCACTCTCCCTGAATTATGGAAAGCTTATTTAATCAATCAGCAAGGATTTATTGCTGCCAGTAAAAAAGTAACAGAAGACCTGCAACCACTGGCTACAGATGAAGGGCAGAAGGGATTGGCGCTTTACCTTAAAAGAAAAAAAGGGGATGAATTATTAGGCCAGTCCGGAGGATTGTTCCCGCTGTTAAAAGATGCGGAAAAAAAGCAGATTGAAAGAACGAAGCAGGGCGACCCCTTTAGCATACCGCGTTCGCTGCTGGCCGGAGCCACGGAGGGTATTGAGACAGCTTATTTAGGTGCTTCGATATTAGCTACCAGGTCCAGCGCAGGCCGGTACAAAAACGCAATGCTCGTAACAAACGGTGGCCACGCAGAAGAATTGGGATGGACGGCTACTCCTGAAATGCCTTACGGAGCAAAGCGCTGGTATGACGAAGCGGCCAACATGATAGGAAATATAGCGCCGGGCATAGCTTTAGGGCAATTTGGTAAAGCGCCTGAACTTGCCTATTTCATGTTGGGAACCTACCAGAACTCTTATATAGAGGCCAGAGACAACGGGATGAATGAATTGCAGGCACAAATGATTGGCGGCCTTAAAGGCGGGTTAATGGGCCTTATAATGCACTACGGGGTACTTCCTTCCGAACTGGCGAAGTCTGGCATAGAAAAACTGACCACCGAAGAATTACTTAAAACAGGATTTGCCAAACAGGGTATGTATGACCTGGTAATGAATAAAGTTCTAAAACTAATACCCGGTAAGGAGGATTTAAAAAACATTGTAACATTTCAATTGCAAAATCTCTTAACCGAGGTTTCTGATTACGGAATAAATAAAGGAGTTAATGCCGCCACAGGAAAGGCCCTGCCTACAAACCAGTTTGATAACGT
Source organism: uncultured Bacteroidota bacterium (assembly GCA_903887005.1). GTDB lineage: Bacteria > Bacteroidota > Bacteroidia > Chitinophagales > Chitinophagaceae > Nemorincola. The sequence continues at coordinate 38,845 of CAISOH010000351.1, forward strand.
AGGTCATGAGGCTATTATGAATGCAGTTGTTGGGTACGCTTTAGGAGCCACGGCAAGGATGCTGCCCGAGGCCAGGGGAGCGCGGATGGAAATATTGAAGCAATTCAATGACGACCCAGCAACCATGACGGCTAATTTAGAGCAAAGCAAAAGGAATGCGCTGGCTGCCGGTGATTTTAAAACGCTTGCTGCTTTAAATAAAGCAACTGATTTTTTGGCAAGCTCATGGGCAAAAGAAAGCAAGCTGCCAACCAGTTTGGATAAGGCACAGAGAACTGCAGCACTGTCTGTAATGGACGAAATAAAGGAACTGGAGAATAAAAAGTCAAATACTGACCCCGTTTTTCACGACCAATACGATACAAAAATCAATGACCTTAAAAAAGAGTTAGGAGAAATTGTAGGTGATAAGAATAAAGCAGTCAAAATTATTGAGAAAGAGACTAAGCCAGTACAGCAGGCATTGGAAGAACAGGTGTTTAAACAACCGGAGGCGGTTCCGGTAGAAGAAGCGAAACCGGCAGAACCGGATGGACAGGCAAAGATGCCCAAGGAGGAGTTTCAGGCACAGGCCCTGGACCTTATTGAAAAAGCAAAGGATAGTGATACCGATTGGCGGCCAACCATAGACATGAGCCAAAAGGACAGGGAGCAAGCCATAGCGGATATAAAAGCCGGTAAGAAAACCAAGCGGGCAGAGAAGTTACAGGCAGCTATTGATGAAATGTATGATAAAGGCGTAGTAAGCGTAAACAGAGGCCGTGGTGCGCATGCAGAGGCTTATGATATACCTTTCAAGGATTGGTTTAGCGAACGTACGCCAGAAGAAACTCAAAGCGATTTTTCACAATTAACACCGGAGCAGCAAAAAGTAGCTGAGCAAGATTATGAAACAGAACAGCAACTCACAGACGAGTACTGGAAACAACACAAAGAAACTAACGGATTTGCAGAAGAAAAACCTGGTGTTAAAACTGAGCAAGATGCACGAGCCGCCGAAAAAGATGCCAAAAAGCAATCCATAGACGAGGAGATGAAAGCTGCTCCCGAGGAAGAAAAACCATACCATGAGCAGCGCAAAGAGCTTGTGGACAAATACGGGATGGACAGTGATTAGGTTATTAAAAAATTGAAGGACGAAGGCCGCCTTGAAGTAAAATGCCCTCCTGCTGCAAAAAAGAGAATACCTTTAGGGCAGAGAGTTAAAAACCTATTCAAATAATGGGAAAGCTTGATGAAATATTGGCCATGTCAAAAGCAGCAAACAGCGCTGATGACGCAAATTATGCAGCGTGGGGGGATGAGGCTAAAATGGCCAAAAGCCAGGGATGGTACAAAGAGGTTGACTTTAACGGGGAGATGCATTATAAATCTAATTACGATGCAGCCTTTAATAAGGTTGTTGTTCCAGGCCAGGACAAGTTAGGGTACATAGCCGTGATTGGCCGGAAGAACAATAAAATGGATGTGGTAATAAAAGATGCGGGCGGGAACTTTGTACAGAAAATTTTGGACGGAGTAACCCCAACAGATGTGCAGAATTACACAAAGAAACTGGTAGGTAGCCGGGATGCAAGCATACGCGAAGGGAAGAACCCCGACAAGATGGATGCCAAGGGCGGTTACACTGCTTTATAAAAATTGAGCATGGAAATCCACATAAAAACTATACCTCATTCAGATCAGCGCTACCCGACATGCGGAGATTATTGGTACGATGATTTAGGCGTTTTACAGGTAAGGGTAAGTGATATGGGAAACAAGATGTACGAAACCATGGTTGCCGTACATGAGGTGATAGAGGAAGCCCTTGCAAGCCACAGGGGCCTTACGGAACCGGAGATAATGGCTTTTGACCAGTATTATGAAATGAGAAGGGCACAAGGGCTGGTGCCGGAAGACAGCGAACCGGGTTTTGACAACAATGCGCCTTATCTTCGGGAGCATACGCTTTCATCCGCAGTCGAAATGATGATGTGTGCGCATGCAGGATTGAGTTGGAATGATTACGACAGAACCGTTATGAACTTATAATTATGCTAAAACCATTAAAAGATACTATTGTTTGCACAAGCGATTATGGCAGCTTCCTTGAAGTTGCCATTCGCCTTTCAAGGGATGTGAAGAAAGTTTATTTCTGCAATCCTTCCTGGCAGCACTCTTATCCCCGCTGGAATGAGTACATGGTGGGTAGTGGTATAGAAGGCGTGGAGCGCATAGATACTATTTGGCCGGTGTTTGATGAAATTGACTGGTTTGTTTTCCCTGACTTATTTCAGGGAGAATTTCAGGACTGGTTAAGGAGTAAGGGAAAGGCCGTATTTGGTGCGGGCAGCGGTGAAGACCTTGAACTGTACAGGGATGAATTTTACGATGTAATGGAGCAAAGCGGCATTGATGTTCCTGAAAGGCAGGTGGTGGTAGGGTTAGACAAGCTTCGGGCAAAGCTGGAGAAAACCAAAGATGTTTACATAAAAACAAACATTGTCCGGGGCAACCTTGAAACCTTTCATTGGGATGAAATGAAATTAAGCAAGCCTATTTTGGACGAACTGGAACACAGTTTAGGGATATTTAAAAACGAGCAAACGTTTATCATAAATACTCCTATTCACGATTCGGTTGAATATGGGGGAGATTTCTTTTGCATCAATGACCGGTTTGCAGACCGGGCCACAGTGGGTATAGAAATAAAGGATGCCTGTTATGCCGCAAAGATGATTTCGCTGGGCGACATGCCTGCTGGCTTGAGAAAAATAAACAAGGCCCTTTCGCCAATATTTGGCATGCACGGATATAAAGGCTGTTATTCAAATGAAGTGAGGGTAACTAAGGATAAAAAGAACTACTTTTTGGATATGACGGCCAGGTGCGGGCAGCCACCGACTTCGCTTCAAACGGAGCTTATTACCAATTACTCACAAGTTTTATACGAAATAGCCAACGGCCTGGTGCCGGAGATTGAAACCAAGGATGGGAATTTCGGGGTGCAGGTAATAATGAAAAGCGAGTGGGCGGCAGAAGAACCGCAGCCAATTTATTTCCCTAAAAAATATGCCCGCTTTGTGAAGATTAAGAACCTGGTTGTGCAGGACGGGGTGCATTATTATATACCCACCAATAATATTCCGATGAAAGAGATAGGGGCGGTATCGGCAGTTGGCAAGACACTGGAGGAGGCAATTAATCTTTGCAAAGAAATTTGTGAAGAAGTAAAGGGGTTTTGCATCAAACTGGATTGTTCTGCACTGGATGAAGCGATGGACGAAGTGAATAAATTAAAAGAGTTCGGTATAAATCTTTTCTAATGGCAATTAACTACAAGGACTGCCTTTTTACATTTGATGGTACACCATACCAAGGGGTAGAGGCATTTCATAAAGCGATACTTGACCGGGATATGCGTATAAGTCCTGAACAGGCGGGGGTAGATGCTGCCCGCGCTAAAGAGCATGGCTACGAGCATCCCGTGCAGGCTTTATACAGCGTAAATAAAAGAATGGGTACTGATTACCAGATGCTCAGTGAAGTGCCCGATAATGCCCTTAAAACCGCTTCTGAGGAAAGGGAGAAGGATTTAGCCATGGCAGAGATGGAGGCCGAAAAGCAGCAGCGCATGGAGGGGGAGAGAATGATTAAGGAGGCTATGCCCGAAGCCGGAAGTGCGCCTAAAAATGAACCTATCGAAAAAGCTGAACAGTTGCCCGTGCATGATGATGCTACCATAAGGATGATACAAAAAGGGGTAGATGCGGCTACCAGCCCTGACACCCGGCAGCGGATTGAAAGTTTTTGGGATTCGATGAAGATTAAAGGCGATGCCTTGTATGCCCTGCCCGTTCCTGCACCTGTATGGAATTTGATGATGGAGGGAGCAAAGAAATTGATGCTGGCTGGTGTAGATGTAGCAGAGGCTATTCGCCGGACGGTAGCGGACTTTAAGAACAAAGGGCTAACGCAGGATGAGGCAGATGCTTCGGAGCTTGAAATGAGGGAAAGAGCAAAGTTGAACGTAGAGCCAAGAGAGAAGGCCGCGCAGTATGTGGCAGACGGCAGGAGCGATGCGCAAATAATGAGTTATTTAAAAGCGCAAGGCTTAAGCCATGGAGTAGCGCTGGCTATTATGGGCGATGCAAAAGCAAACCCAATACCAAAAGAAACCAGGTTTAAAGAATTAAAAGCTGCTGAAAAGGATTATTTCAAGAACGAGGGTAAGTGGTTAGGAAGAAAGGCCGTGGCCAGGTTTTTAAGCGAACAGAATGCTCGTAAATTACAGGACAAGATAAAAGGCACCATACCCAAGGGGAAAGGGCGGCAGGCTAAGGCAAACGATGTGGATAAGGCAATTCATATTTACTTAGACCTGCAACGTAACCCAGGCCACCTAAAACAATTTTATGACCAACTTACGCCTGAACAGCAAAAAATAGTAGACCTCTCCCAAAACCTTACCCCTGAACAAAAAAAGATAGCAGAAGACATAAGGGCTGGATATGACCAGCTTGCTTTAATGGCAAGAGGGAATGATATTATAAAAACCGTTCTTGATAATTATGTAGCCAGAGCGTGGAGTTTTGAAGACAAGGCCGCCACAGAACAGTTCAGTAAGTTCAAGGTAGGCACCAGGCACAATATTGAGCGCACGCTTGACACTATATTGGAAGGCTGGTCGAAAGGATATAAGCTGGCCATAGAGGGTTCTACAAACAATCTGCAGGCGCTTGCGGTAGAGTTGAATAATGCTTACGAGAACAAAAAGTTCATAGAGCGTGGCATGCAGGTAAAATACGATACCGGTGAACTGGATGATGAAGGGAAGCCAATTTTTCAACCGTTATTTACTACAAGTGCAGAAGACGGTTATAAAAAAATTGAAAACCCTTATTTCAAAAAGTGGACCTATTCGGGAAAGCTGGAAGATTACGAAGCCGATGAAGCCAATACATTTGGGAAACGCAAGGATGTGCTGGTGGGAGAAGATGGCACAGTGATGAAAAAAGAGGATGTGTATGCGCCAGAGAGGGTGGCCAAAAGCTTAAATAATATTTTAGGCAGATCAGTGCTGCTTGATGTGCCGGGTATCAACGCCCTTACCAAGTTTGGGAAAGAAGTTAAGTTTTCCATCCTTTCTCTTTCTGGATTCCACTATGTGGCCTTTTCCCGAGCGCATTTCCTGACAGGCCAAAAAGGAGGCTGGCCACACGTTAACCCTGTTACTGCTTACAAGGCAGGGCTGGATGCTATTGCAAACCAAAACGAGCATTTGATTAGGTTGATTGAAAACGGGTTGACTTTAACTCGAAAACAAGATTTTGATGAGGCGGTGAGCAACCATACAACCTGGTTGGGAAAACAGATGGACAAGCTTTCTTTTACCAAATACGCAAAGGATAGTATTATAGGGTTAACCGAAATGATGCACAAGCACCTGTTTGAAACATTTGGCGCAGGGCTGAAATCGTTTGACGGGATTAATTTGCTTCAAAAAGAATTGAAAGACCACCCAGGAGCAGACCCGGATGAAGCAGCGGCCAGGGTAGCTAAAATATTAAACGATACGTACGGCGGTATTAATTGGGAGCGCATGCACGGAACGGCTATGCAGAACCCAACGGTAAGGCATTTAAGCAGCCTTTTACTGCTTGCGCCAGACTGGACTGCATCTAATCTTCGGTTCGCTAAAAAAGCGTTTGAAAGAGGGGATGAAGGGGATTTATACAGAAAGGCATGGGCAAGAGTGCTGCTCAGGGGAACTGTATTAACCGGTATGGCTAATGCTGGCCTGGCCTTTATGGATGAAAAGGATGGAGAAAACTGGGAGAGCGCCTTTACTCGCAGGTATAAGGAAGCATGGGAACAAGGGGGGCTTAGAAGCACCATGATAGATATTACGCCTTTGTACCGATTTGCCGGTGGACAGCCCGATAAGGTTGCTTATTTCTCAATTTTTGGAGCATACACTGACCCTTTAAAAGTAGTAAGCAATCCTATTCAGTTTTTAGAAAACAAGCTGGCCTTTCTTCCAAAAGCAGGACTGGAGGCATTAACTTCTCAAAACTGGCAGAAGAAAGAATTTACCACGGTGGATGAATTATTTGGGATGGATGATAAGGGAACATACAGCCGGGCGTATACAAATAAAAAAACGGGGAAAAGCTATTTGCCTGGGGAAGAAAAGGGCGGCAAGCTTGCGGGAGAGCTTGTGAAATATCCTAAAGGGGGAGCGCATGCACTTACTCCGTACCAGTTCCCTTCGTTTTTCTTGTCTCAAATTAGGGGAATGACCCCAATAGGAGTACAGAATTTATGGCAGGCCGCCAGCGGAGAAAACGACTGGACATACACAATAATGAACGGGATAGGCACCGGCGTTGTTGTTTCTAAGAAAAAACTGAAAGAATAGTTACATTTACACTATTAAAAGGCAAGATATGAGCTTAGTTGTTTCTTTTACCGTGTCGCAGGCTTCTGATGGGAGTTCCTATACCATTGTTGACACCAGTAACTATGCAGCGAATGGCGGCAAGGCTGCATTTACAAACAGGCAGTTGCTCATATACTTTTCAGACGGTACGCAGCAGGCTTATACACCAACGCCTTTTAGTTTTGCAAACTACCCTTCGGACACATTAACCATCTCCGGCCAAACGGTAGATTATGCCCTGAGAATAGTTTTAAGTGTAGATGATGCGCTGGCCGCCACGGTAACAACTACGGCAGTAACAGACATTACTCAAACCAGTGCAGTAAGCGGAGGTGATGTTACTTCTGACGGGGGCACCACGGTAACGGCTAAGGGTGTATGCTGGAATACAACAGGTAGCCCTACGATTTCGGACAGCCATACCACGAACGGAAGTGGGACAGGGGCATTCGCAAGCAACCTGACAGGGCTATCAGCCGGGACGATTTATTACGTGAGGGCATACGCCACAAATGCCATAGGCACAAGCTATGGTAATGAGCAAACATTTTCTACAGCAGACTTGAACCCAGTAATATTATCAACGGTTGCCCAAAGCAATTATAATGCTATTAAAGGAAGTACTTTTAATATTGCCTATATTTTGGAAGTTCAAAACACGGCTCCTTATGATTATAATGCAGCAACATTGGCAAGTACTATATTTGGAAACAATGTAGGTGTTGATATTGCCTCTAATGGAGTTAAAATACAAACAAACACAACCCCTGATTTAAGCGGTTCCCCTACCCCTATATTGCAGTTTAGTGCAAGTGGAACTTCTACTTTTAATTTTAGCAAAACGGTTAATATTGCCATCCCGGCAAACACGACTTTATATGTAATAATAAGTCTTGACATAAATGCAGGGGCGTTGGATTCGCAGACGCTTTACATGAATGGATTAAATAACCCAATTGTATTGACTATTGACGGCAATCCTCCGCAGGTAAACAATCAAACAAACGTTTCCCCAACCTTGACCATAGTGCCAAATATATACCTGTCTACGGTTGCTGGAAGTAACTATACCGCAAATAAAAGCACATCCAATAATATTGTATATGTTTTGGAAATGCAAAACAATAATATAAGCGCATATACTATAACAGCAATTTCGTTAGGGCTGTATGGGCAAGATGTTGGAGCAGATGTAGCTACAAATGGGCTAAAAATATATACAAATTCGGTTCCCGATTTAACTGGTAGCCCCGTACTTAAAAGGGCTGCTACCGTAAGCGGGACTACTGCCTTTTTAACAACATTGACCGCTTTTTCAATAAACTTGCCTGCAAGTCAAACTACCTATTTAGTGCTTTCGGTAGATATAAATAGTGGAGCAACAACAGGGCATACATTATTTATGTCTGCCAGCGATAGTCCCATAGGATTAACAATTACCGGAAATCCATTGCAGCAAGACAGCCAAACCGATGTTTCACCAATAATAACCGTAGGAGTATAACAACATGGCAACATATTCAAAAACAGAAGTGGTGGTCCTTCCAAATAACATGTACCAATTTTTGTACTCGTTAAGCCAGCAGATAGCGAACAACCCTTCTGTACAAAGCATCCCGAACTACGAGCAAAATGTGGCTGCGGCATACAATAGCTTGAATGAAGCAAAAACGGCAGGCTTGTATTCTGACCAGACGGCAGCCCAAATGGCAATCAATCGCTTTAATGCAATTCAAAACAACCAGGTAATATTATTTCAATGATACCAGCAAGCCAGTTAGCACAGTGGGTACAATTGGCTAATATAAGCCAATACCTTTCCGAGGACGATAATGCCAAACAGAGCATCATGCAGTGGGGCCCTTACAGGGGAAATATTCGCCTGCCGTTCCTGCTTGGGTTCTATGCAGATATTGTTAACTGGGCTTCTATCCCATACGTAGGAACAGAGCCATTGGATATTGTGGCCACGTACATGTACACTTTAATGGGAAAATACTTGGCGCAGGCCTCAAGCATACTTGGCAATGCTACCGGCACAGTGATTGCACCGGGAACACCAGCCTCCGGCAGTATTATAAAAGCTTCGTTTGACCAGTTTACAGTAGGGCAGGCTGGGGCGTTAATGAATGCTGGAGATATTTCGCTTCAGCTTAATTACCCTAAAGCTCAGGCCAACACGGTAACGGTAGAAATTAACAACGTGCCATTAACTTACGGTGCATTAACCGACCAGTTAAGCTATACAGTGGTTTACAATGCCACCAATTTTGTTGTAACGATATACAATGGCAGTCCAAACGAAGGAGTGCAGGATGGCTGGCTGATAGCGATACGGAGCCTATACCAGCAAACTGTATAATTCCAATTTTAGGAGTGCGTTTAAAATAAGTCTATTTTTGGGAAAAGAATAATTATGAAAATTCTCTTTTCCCTTTTTTTATTCATACCATTCATAGGGCTGGCGCAGCCGGTTCTCCCAAAAGGGGTGCCCTCCCCTAAATCAAACGGGTACAGCGAAATAGGATATTACAGGGCAGACAGTGCTTTTCTTGTAGGAACAAGAGACACTAATTTTACCCCCGTGGCAGGTGTTACGGCGATGGTATTTGCACACGACAGCCTGTATTATTACAGCGTAAGCCAAACAAAATGGATTGCTTTAGGGACAGGTTCAAGTTCGCAAATACCAGGTGGCCCAATAACGAGTCTTCCGGCCGTAGCAGATAACCCAGGAACCAATATCCCCGTAAGTACATTTATTATCAATGAATTTTACAAAACCCAAAGCCCAACTGCCACTTTAACTGGTGGCGCTATTATAGATTATACTTCCGCAGGGAGTACAGCAAAAACCTTAAACTGGAGTGCCGGCCGTCAATTTGCAACAAACCCTTTATCAAGTATAGTGGTAGCGGGGGTGGGGCAAAGTTTCAGCCAACCATCTGCCCCTGGCACAGTAAGCGGTACACAATCGGTTAACGTACCAGCCAATACAACAACGACCTACCAAAACGTAGTAACAACGACAGACGGTAAGACCGCAACCGCAAGCACCACATTTACCTCAGAACTTAGAATATACGCTGGCTTTGTTTCTTCCACCACCCCCACCAGCGCGGATATCATTGCGGCAACGGGGAGTAGTTATGTGGGAGGGGAGTTTGCTACGAGCAGAAATCAATCGGGAAGCCTAAGCACTCCTTCGGGCAGTAAATATGTAATGTTTTGCAATCCTGTTTCATTTGGAGTGCCAAATATTACCATTAACGGCCTGGGCGTTACCTACAACATAACCACAATAACGTTTGTTGGGCCTTTAGGGTATAGCAGTTCCTATTACCTGGCGATTGCTCCTTTTCCAACATCTGGCCCTATATCAAGTTACTTAGTAAATTAAAACACATTTTATGCGCAAGCTAATTACAATACTTTTTACAATTCTTTCAATTGCTTCTTTTGGCCAGACAAAAATAACTGCGCCAATTGTAAGAAACAGCCCCAGCGACATTTCCTACGGCACCCACTACGACAGTATAGGTTATTATGGTTTTAGAACGCTTTATGATACTGTTTCCCGTAATAATATTCCTTCGGCACTGCTTAAAAACGGCACGTTTGTTTATACTTACATGGATAGTACCATGTGGCGACTGGACAGCGCACAAACGCCTGTATGGGTTGTTTACAGCAAAGGTTCACCTTATACAAACACAGGATTGCAGCAGGTAATAACCAATAACCCAAATCTATCTACAAATAATATTGTTAATGGCAATGGCCATAATTTTACGTTTTTAGGTAATGGCGGTAGCGATTCCTTTAACGTTAAAAACTATGCAAATCTTTATATAAGCGGAGGTAGTTCAGTGCGGATAAGTACTGCACAGATTAATTTTGATGCACCCTTTGGCGCATATTTTAGTGGAGGCGTAGGTTTTGATAATTACACCAACCCTCTATACATAAGGCAAATAAATGGGGTGTATGCTCCTACTTATATAAGCTCTGATGGAACGGGAGGGGGTATGAGTAACTACTGGGTATTTCCATTTAATAGAGAGCATGATACAGTTGCAGGGAAAGGGTATGTAGATGGTAATTTTGTAACTCTTAACACATACCAAACAGTTACAGGGCAAAAAGAATTTAACACAATATTGCCGGGAACGGGAGGAGATGCCATAACCATAGCACCAACCGCAACCGCAACTGCAGATAGTGTCATATTTAGAGGGCTGCACTTAGTAGGCACAGGTTTAAACACAGGAGGACATACTTATATTAGAAAAATTTTATTGCAAAATGATGGGCAAAGTTTGTTTAAAGATAATCAGTACAATAGTGGAACTGTTTTTGGGCAAAAAATACAGATAAACGGGAACGATAACACTATCCCCTCCAGTGCTAATTTGAACTTTTTGGACAGCAACGGAGTGCAGGGCGCAGTTATGTTAGGAACTTCACGACACTTTCAAATTAGTTCTTTTAATACAGATAAAGGCTTTGATTTCTATGTAGATGGGATTACTGGTTTAAACAGCAAGACTACAATAAGCGATACTTTGTTCCTTAACAGAAGCACGAATAATACAATATATTTCAACGGGGGAACAAATACCACAAATTCTATAAGAAATAGTGATAGTACCGAATTGTTGGCATTTGGGGGTGGAAGCAGTAACAGCCTTGGGGCAAGTATGCTTATGTATGGCAAATCTTATGCGCCTAATACACCAAACCAATATGGTTCAGTGGAATTTTGGGGGGTAAAAACACTGCGTAGTACATTGGCCGGGGGTATTAAGTTATCAATACGGGACACAGCCATAGGAAGCAATAGAGTTGCTTTATTTATAGACCAAAATTTTAATACAATAGTTGGACAGTTTAATGCAAATGCAACAGGTTTGAACTTATTCAATCCGTTGGCGCAATTTCAAATTCAGAATCAGAACACTAACGCCACGGCATTTCTTATAACTAACAGCCGGGCGCAACAGTTAGCCAAAGTAGATAGCAGTGGGTATGTAACACTAAACACACAACCCGTTACCAGCGGGGCAACATACAGACAACTTACATATAACACATCAACGGGAGCAATCGAAAGCGTAGCATCCGGTGCAACAGGGACATACAACGCACATAGTTTCCTGGCTAATAATTCGCCCGCAAGCACATCGCCAGCGTTTGTAAACTACTTTGACAGCTCGGGTGTATACTCCGATAGTATTGTTTTTACAGGCACTACTGCACCATCGGGCGCAACTACCAATAGCGTTGCTGTTAGTCAGCGTGGCAAGCTATGTACTATAACGATAACGTTAAGCTATGCAACCCCTGGAAGTGCCATAACGTTGGCGCAGATGAAAATACCGAGTTGGGCACCCGTACCATCCCCTCCTACAGGCTTAACGGGTGCATCCAATTACATATATCCGGGGGCGGGACGAATGAGCAGCAAGACAGCTATTAGCGGAGGTCTGGCAAGTAGTAACATGTACGCCAATGCCGCAGCAGTGCCTACGGGGTACTGGGTAGAGGTTAGACCTACAAGCAGCAGTACCGCACAGGTAGTACAAACAACGATAACCTATCAAACACTATAATAACATGTATATCAAGCAAAAGGACAGCAGCGTATATGTTGCCGATGCACAGGGAATGTTAATACAAGGAACAGAGGATGAGCTTATGCAGCACCCGGCTATGTTGCATAACGGGGATGCGTTTGAATTAACTACGCAAGCGCCGGAAGGAAATGAAATATTAAGGTATTCAGAACTGTAAAATTTATATTATGAAACAAAATATGGCATTGGCCTTTCTGCAAGAGATGTTGCAAAGGTTTTTCACGAAAAGCCCTTTGTTTTTTCGTATTTGGCAGTGGATAAGCGCCACGGCAGCGGTTATTACGGGCATTCCGCCCCTGCTTGTGCAATGGGGAATAACATTGCCAGCCCCTTGGGATATTGCCTCTAATAAGTTAATAGCGGCCCTCACCACTGGCATGTGGGTAATGAGCCGCCTTACAACTCAAAGCGCAATAGTTGCAGGCAAGGATGGGGAACCTCCGCTAAAACAAACAAGCGCGGGCAGCCTGCCGTTTACCGCTGCTACCGAAATAAAAAACGCAACGGGCGATCTTAGTACAAACATTAATTCACAATCTAACAAAACCACATGAAAGGGAAAGACAAGCCAAGGAAGCCTGAAAAGCCGGTACAGAAACCTACGCCTGCAACAGAAGGAACGGGCGGCGATACACCGCCAACGCCTCCTAAAAAACCATAACCCATTAAAAACACTATATGAAGCTGATTTACATAACAATAGCAGTAATTCTTATTGGACTTTGGATTGGATATGTTTCAGCGGATTATTACGATGGGAGATGGATGGAGTATTACTATTTATGGGATAAGGGGAAGGATGTGTTGCTTCTCCTTATTCCTGTTCAATTTGTCAGCAAAAAACTAAAAATTATCTTATGCAGCATGGTCGTATTTTTCTTAGTAAGGTTCGTGTGGCAGATGTTCGCGATAAGGGATTACGCCACAGCCAGCAGGCCATCAATAATCTTTCTGTTATACATACTGGAGATGATAATGGTTTTGGGGATAATTCTATGGGAACTGGGTATTCCATTATTAACATCCTTAAAACTATTTTTAAAGAAATGGCAGAATTAAAAACCTGGGTTGTATTAGCCCACCTGGCTGGTAGTTTTGGTTACGGCTACGCCCTTTACATTGAGTGGGGCACCGTCAAGGCGGCTATCATGTTGGTAATTGGTACGCTGTATGCTGTTATACAGGTATTGCGTTTTGCTGTACGACTGGTAAATGAGTATTATGACATGCTGCATAAGAGACGGAAGTACCAGGAGCATAAAGACTAATTAATACCGATATTTAATAAAAATGTTTAAGTGGTCGAATTTGACCACTTTTTTATTTGTATACCTTTATGCTTTAAATTTTCTAACCAAAAACGAAAATCATGAGTTTATTAAATTCCATTGCAAAGTTTTTTGTACAGATTTGGAAGTTTCTCACAAAAGAGGCCCAGGATGCTTTACCAATTGTAGAAAAAGTGATTAACGAGTTAAAGGCCATAAATGCTACGGGCATACCAGCAGACATACTGAGCTTAGTAACTACCCCTGCCATAGGCACGGCCATCGAAGCGGCTATAACGACCAGTTTGGCGGCCATATCAACAGGGATAGCCACAGCCAGCGGATGGGCGGCAGAAACGCCACAGCAGGCCCTGGAAGGGATTGTGCAGTATATTAACAAAGCGGATGCCCCAACCAAAGCAGGATTGCTTACGCAGCTATCTTCCAGCCTTTATTCAGCGGTAAGCGGTATATCCACGGCACATGCCAGTACGTTAACGCAACTTCATTATACGGGAGAACTGCAGGCGGCAGTTGCAGCAGATACTCCGCAGGAAGAAGATGCCACCAATGCAGAGGAAACCACATAAATTTGCATAATCAGCAATTTTTTTTACGTATTAGTATTAGCCCTGTATATCTATACGGGGTTTTTCTTTAACCAAAAACAAACGTTATGGCAGATTTTACAATAGCATTTAAACGCAGGCTACCAATAGAGGGGCCTTGGGAAAACGACCCTACGGATAGCGGATGCTGGACACTGGGCGATACATTAGGGGCTGGCCACGGGGTAAACATTGGAACCAATATGGGAATATGTGCATGGGAACTTAGCGCATACCTGGGCCGCACTGCTACGGAGGAGGATATGAAAAACCTGAGCGAAGAAACTGCGGGAGCAATTTTCAAGAAAAACTACTGGGATAAATTTCGTGGCGATGAAATTATTAACCAGAATATTGCCAATGACCTTTTTGATGCATGCGTTAATGAGGGCCTGGTAACCGGTATTAAGCAAGCTCAGGAGGCCGGAGGAATAACCATTAACGGTAAGGTAGATGAACCCACATTAAACTTCTTAAATACATTGTTATGAGAAAATTGATAATTGGGATAATGATACTGGCATCCTGCACCCAGGCCAAATTGCCTTCAAAGAGCCAGGACAGCGTGGCTGTTATTTTGAACGGAGATACCATTGGAGTAAACAGGCAAACGAGCGATGCCCTGATTGTGATACATGCAAAATACGATAGCCTGTTAAGCCGCCAGCGGGCAGCAGACAGTGCCCTGGCCCTGTTACAGCCCAAATACGACAGTCTTTTGAGAGCGAAGCAGGATGCAGACTATTTTAACACTAAGATTGTTAGAACAAGGGACAGCCTTCGTACCGCACTGTTCAGGGACGAATACAAAATAATAAAGGTGAAGTATTACGTATCGCTTTGTATGAAGCATCCAGTAAACGACAAGTATTTAAAAGGCTGGATAAACGCGATATTTTAATAAAATAGTTAATATTGCAGTGAATTGTTTTTTAAAAGGTTAGAGAGTGCCTGGCTATTATTGCCGGGCACTTTCTTTTTAATAACCTAAAAATAAATTTGTTTATTAAAAATGATATACTATTTTTGATATACCAAATACGATATACGAAAATGGCAATAGCGCTTTTTGATACTGAAATGACACTTGAAACAACGATACCATTAACAAGGCTTAATGCCCTGGTAGCCCAAATAAGCTACAAGGGGAAGGTATTGTGTGTAGAGTGCGGCAGCCAGTATAATGCAGATATGGCTATACCGGATTGGGAATTTATTAAGGTAGGAGAATTTAGCGGCAGTGAGTTGTGGTATCAATTATGGAAGATTGACGGGCAATTGCATTGCTTTTTAAGCAACGGACAAAACATAAGGCTTAAATCAAAATACTAATATGGCAGGTTTAACAGAACAGGTGGTTGCTGACCTTTTTAAAAGGGCTGAGGATATGGGAATAACGATGGGGCAGCTTGCGTATATTTCTAAGATTGGAAGTTCTACTTTAAGCGAGATTAAGAATGGAAAGCGTGATATTAATTTGGCCAAAATAGAGAAGATTTGCGAGGCTTTAAAGGTTCGGCCAGTGCTTTCCTTTACACCGGTGGGTTAAAGCGATTGTAGGGCATTTACAGGGCAAAATAAACACACTTTTTTATGATAAGTTATTTAGCTATTTATGTGGCAGGGTACGTTGTTTCCTATTTTTTAGGAAAAGCGTCATGGATAAAGGATCATGAAGGCTTCTTGGTTCCTTGGTCTATTGCTACCAGAAGGGGATTTTTAATGATTAGTTTACTTTCATGGCTATCAGTTCTTATATTTTTTATTTTTTTATTTGGGTCAAGCGAAGATGGCGATGACACCCCTGCTAAATGGTAATTTTAAACTTTAAAACAACAATATGAATACAGAAATTGCCAAAGTCCTTAACAAAGAGGTGAATACCGTATTAAAGGCAAAGGCCCTTGAGGGGTTTGAAAAGGCTTACCTGCTTGCTGATTCCATTGAAAAGCTTCAAACTGCTTTAACCCCCCAATACATGCGGCCTATCATGGCATTACAGGGCAATAAGCTTGGTTTTAAAACAGACAAGGATAAGGACGGCGGGTATTCTGAACCAATTGTTAAGAATTGCCTTATTGAAGCTGTTTTGATTGGATTGCAGCCATTTGGGAACCAGTTTAACATCATTGCAGGCAACATGTACCCTACAAAGGAGGGCATGGGTTCTCTACTTGACCATTGGGAGGGGCTTTCGTATAAAATAAAGCCCCGGCTACCGCGCATTAATGCCTTAAAAGATGGCGCTGCTGTAGAAATGGAAGTTGAGTGGACAATGAATGCAGGTGTTAAAAAAACTGAAATATTAGACATCCCTGTTAAGATGAACTCAATGATGGGTGTAGATGCCGTAATTGGCAAGGCCACCCGTAAGGCCCGCGCTTGGTTATATCATACACTTAGTGGGTTTGAGATTGCGGATGGGGATATAACAGACCTTCCTTCTGCTTCTATGCAGGCTAATGAGGAACTGGAGCCATGGAAAATACTTTTGAAGGATGTAAAAACCCTGCAAGAGTTAGAGGTTATTGAAAAGAGCAATGCAGAGCAGATTGCAGGTAGCCCATTAATACAGGGGTTATTTATAACCAAAAGAAATACATTTTTGAATTTATCGGGCAAGGATAAAGCGAGCCAGGCTACGAAGCAGGCTGAGGAGATGCTAAAAAAGAATTAAAGACGGTGTTTTTCACAAATTAGAATTGGAAATTGGGCAGCCTTATTCTTAGGGCTGCAATATTGGGGAATAGCTTAATTGGAAGACCAATCGAAGCTAAGGAGATGGCCACCGGATGCAGAGATTATCCATCGAGGAGAGATATTCGTTCGAGTCGAATTTCCTCAACCGAATTTTTAAAAACCTTTTAAAACGATATACAATATGCTTACTGAATTAACTAAAGAGCAACAGCAACTAATGTTAACCGTCCGCGACAGGTGGATTAATTTAGCCTTAAAAGACAATAAAAAAGGCATAGATAAAGTGCTTTTTGAAGAAGGTATAACGTGGCTATATCAAGACCTTTTAAAAAAGCCAAAGCCTAAAATTGTTTACTGCGATTCTTGGATAGGATGTTTATTGACAATTGCCATTTTTAAGAAAACCCCAAAAATAGATATGTCCAGTGTGTGGGCCAGTGTGTGGGCCAGTGTGGGGGCCAGTGTGGGGGACAGTGTGTGGGCCAGTGTGGGGGCCAGTGTGGGGGACAGTGTGTGGGACAGTGTGGGGGACAGTGTGGGGGAACATTCTGCATATAATGGCTGGTCAAACTTTGGATGGGTTTCTTTTTATGATTTTTTTGAAGAAATCAAAGTCCTTGACAATTTTAAATTCAAGCAGTATAAAAAACTAATCAAGTCGAATGCTTTTGAAGCGTACGAATACGATAATTACATATTTGCAATACAGCCACCTATAAGCATCGTTAAAAACGATGCAAGCCGCTTACACAATCCAAAAGGGATGGCTGTTCAGTTTAAAGACGGAAGTGGTTATTATTTTATTAATGGCAGAAGTGTTCCTGCTTGGGTATTTGAAAAGGCAGAAACTGGAGATATTACCAAAGAGCTTTTTATTTCAGAAAAAAACAGCGATATAAAAGGGGCTATTTACGAAGTATTGGGCCAGGTAAAAATGATGGAGTTGTTGGGAGCGGAGGAGATTGATAAGCAGAGTATCGTACATATGAACGGAGATATAGAAGTTGTAACCCTTTTAAAAACTAAAGATGTGTTTGCGGAGATAGACAACCAGCCTTTCGCGTGGGTTAAGATGATATGCCCTTCAACTGGCACCCAATACTTGCAGGGGGTTGAGCCTCACCATACGAACGCTTTAGAGGCAATTGCCAGTCTTAGTATGTTTAAAGCGGAAGAATACAGGTTTGATTTACGCAGTTAATTTCATTTTATAACTTTAAATAAAAATCAATGAACACGATTAAAGGGCACCAGGGCGATGTACAATTCCGCTCACTAAAAAATCTTCCGGAGGGAGCTACTAAAATAGAAAGTAAGCCGATTGCGCTTAGGGAGCATAGCGGACACATGCATGTTCTCACGGGAGATGTACAGCATTTTGAGTTAAACGGCAAGCTTTATGCAGCAGTAGGTGGTGATGGAGCGCGGCTGCAGCATGTGCATGAAAGTAATTTTACGGCCAAATGCTGGCAGACAACGGAAGAATTGCCGGTTGCAGACCATAAAAGCCACCCTCTACCGGAGGGAGTGTACGAATTTTTTATTCAGAATAGCTACAACCCGTATGCGAAGCTGATGGAAAAGGTGATTGATTAATTTAGGTGGGGGATGTCGGAATGGTAGACGATTTCTGCATTGGTAAGACAGATATTAAGCAGATTGAAAAAGATATGAAAGCCCGCCACTGCACAACCAGAGGGCAATTGTATCATGCGGGTTCGAGTCCCGCTCCCTCAACAATCTTTTAAAAAACGATTATTATGGAGATTTTAAAACTAACCAGAAGAAAACGAATAGAAAACCTGCCTAATGGAACTTTGTTTATGTCTGAAAGCGGGACCATCGCTTTAAAATCTGAATATCACACAGATAAAGGGGCGTGTGAGTGTTACATAGTTGGAACAGGTGAGTTTTTTTGGGGAGGCGTAAAAGAGGCGTCTGATTTAAATAAAATGCTCGTCTACCCCATTGAAATAATCGAATAAATTTACTTTTAATGAATACCAAAAACTTAATTTCTACGCCTACGGCAGATATGAGCCGTGAAGACTGGCTTAATTTCAGGAAGCCGCTGTGGCATGTGAAAAAGATAATCAATGCAGATCAGTATTATGACGAAGTTCAACTGTATTCCCCAGGAGTTGCTAATTACGAATGGTTTGAACAACTCTTTAAAACTGAATGGTGGGAAAAGTATAATTTCCCCTGCATAGGCGGCAGCGAAGTGTCAACCGTAATGGGCCTTAACCAATACAAGTCCATTATTGAACTGTTTTATGAAAAGGTAGGTATTAAAGAAACGCCTGATATTGATAACGCGGCCATGTTTTGGGGCAGGGAGCTTGAAGAACAGATTGCCGACAAATGGCAGTACTGGACGGGTAACGTTGAAGAAATGATTGAGAATTACAGGGTAAAAAATGTTGTTCGCCGGTGTTTTAGGGTTAACGCCTATCTTCAAAACAAAGAGTTCCCGTGGATATTTGTAAGTCTTGACCGGCGTATTGTTAAATCAAAGGAGGGGCAAGCTTCGATTTCAGCGGGGGAAGGGGTGCTTGAGTGCAAAACCATTTCAGGGTTTGCTGCTGACCAGTGGGAGAGCGGGTTCCCTCCAGGGTATGTGATGCAGATACAAACGCAGCTTGGGGTAACTGAGCTTGGGTTTGGAGAAAGTGCGATATTGAAAGACGGCAGGCATTTCGAGGTTTTACCTTTTGACAGGAACGACAATATCATAGATGCCATTAAATACAAATGCCAGGCGTTTTACGCGGCTGTAAAGAAAGGGATTGAGCATTATATTCTTTCGACAGTTGCGCCCAATGAGGGGGAAAGGAACAGGCATTTAGCGGCAGTGGATGCACTGGCCCCCGAACCTGATTCAAGCGTGAGTTATGAAGCTTACCTAAAAGCAACCTACACGGATAAAGGGTATGAGGTATTGGGGAACGATGAAGAACTGCTGGATGCTGTGCAGTATCAGAAATTGAAGGGTTATATTGAAACGTTGCAGGAAAAGCAGCAACTGCATAAGAATAAGCTTTTAAAGGCGTTAGGCGATGCCAGCGTATTGAATTTCGGGGAGCAGGGCAAGGTAACGTACAGAGCGAATAAAAAGGGCACAAGAAGTTTCCGGTGCGATGTGAAGGTGGTGGATGAAGCGCCAAAGCAAGAACAAGCATATTAAATTTTCAGCACATAAGCAATCGTTACCCCGTACGGTTTCTACCTATAAGGGGTTTTCTTTCAACTTCAAAAGTAAATGCGATGTCATTAACAACAGAACAAATAATAGAGGGCAATAGGCTAATTGCGGAGTTTATGGGATGGGGCTTTAGAATATCAGATGGGCGCGTTTATGCTTCTTTTAACGGGGGGGAATTGTGGAATGACAGGGAAGTATATTTACAAAAAATACTTTCTGAAAATTCCGGTTTTAATTTTCATGGTTCATGGGGTAGGCTTATGCCAGTAGTTGAAAAGATAGAAACAGGCATGAACTGGCCTTATTGTGTACAACTTGAAAGAAACATGTTTGCTGAAAAGTCTTCATCTGATTTATACCGATGCGTTATTCACGATGAAGGGTACGCAACGCAAATTATCGTATCTCATAATAATAAAATTATGGGTTGTTTTACCGCAGTTGTTGAATTTATTAAATGGATAAACCTATCCAAATTAAACGAATAACAGTTTTTTGGTTTTTGAAAAATCATTCAGCGATATGAAAAAGAAATGGGTAATAAACGACAACGTGCTGGTTGTTGGCCGGGTGGAGCATCACTATGAATTGTGCAAGAACAACAGCAAGACGATAGGCGGGGGCTGGTGGGAGATTGTGGGGGAGGATATGTACTTCTACAAAAGCAGCACGGAGTTTGGTAGTGTAACGAAGGAGCAGTTTGAGCAGGCCGATAAATTCCCGTACACAGAGGGCTACAAGCTGCATTTAAGCCATGCTTTAACACTGGAGCAGGCTATTAAGGAGCATTTAAGATCAAGATAATGGCAAAACAAACCGAAGCGGCCATGGAAGACGCTAAGGATTTTAAAGAAGCTTGGAAGGCTTATAAGAACACAACTGAGTTTTCTAACCTTCGTGTAAGCACTAAATCTAAATTGTCGGCTCTCCTTACGATGGAAATATTATATGGTGGGCTTTTAGGGCTGGATGGGAAACTAAAAAAAAGATACAATAATATGAAGCATTCAAAAGTGTTTTTCAGAGAAGATGGCAGCAGGGTGTGTGTTGAGGCTGCTATTTGGGTTGGGTTTAATAAACAGGAATTTGGGTATACTCATTCTGTTACGGAATCAAAACCTGGAAGAAGAAAGTTTGAACCAGCGCCTTACGCTGCCACTATTGCAGAAGTCTTTGAGGTTAAATTAGAACTTTGGTTTCAAATAAATCCACACTATGAAAAAAGAACCTAAAACGCAGTACATTCCTTGGGAATATTTGACCGACAGGGAGAAGGGCTGTTACAATGCAGGTTTAAAAGAGCGAGAGGTTCCTTTCGTGTGAGTGCTGTACGGTATTATTATCGGTTCAATAATCACGTTTATGATTTTAAAATACTATCACAGATGAAAAAAGAAGTTAAAATTCAGCACAGCGATTACATACCGTGGGAGCAGCTAACGGACAGGGAGAAAGCCGCGTATGAAGCCGGGCAAAATGAAAGGATGCCTAACTGGTTAATTTTACTTCTTGTGGCCGCAGTTTTTACGTATGGCGGCTTTCTTTTAGGCATGGCATACTCTTTTATAAAATATAATCAACAATGAAACACTTAATCCTTTTACTGATGCTGACAGTTATAACAGCAGGGGTAATGGCGCAAAAGAAAGATACGTTATTATTACATAACAGCCCCTTTGTAGGCTCCGCGCAAATCTACATTTATACACCGCCTTCATTACCAAATGATACCGTTCGTTGCAGTATGTTGGCAACGGACACCACCACATTAATTGCATTTCAGTACGAAGGTTATGAAGTGCGAGAATGGCATATAGGTTTAAACCCTGCATACAACGTGTTAAATCAAGAAAAGCATAGTGGACACGTTGCCTACCTAACAAAAGAATACAAGCCTATACCCGGTAACCTAATAATCTGGCTAAGTAAAAACAAGTAAGTATGTACAAATGCACACAATCCTTTTCAATAAACACGCTCCAGTATGTTAAGGGGCAGGAAATTTGCGAAAAAGAGTATTTAGCCCTTAGCTGGCTTTACAGGAAGTTTTTCAGAGCGTTGTAATCAATTCTTTTATTCAATTATAATTAATTTTTTTATGAGTGCATGGGAAGGCTCTAAATTGCAGGAACGTAAAGAAGATGAAGCAAGACTTGCTTCTAACGTTAAAAAAAGTCCAGTCCTTTTAGAGGATGATACTTTAATAAACAGTGCCTTAGAAGAAGCTGGTAAGATATTATTGTGTGCTTTTGACCTTCTTGGAATAACGAAGAAGGTAAGTGCCGAAATAATATCAGGCGGTAAATCTTATAAGTTAACGTTTGAGAGAGCAGAGTAAACCAATTATTCACCAATAAAAACAATCACATGTCGGAGGCAAAAATAATAACCAAAGGCAAGGTTTTGGGAGTGGGCAAGAGCGTATCTATCTCATGGGTGGGAGCGAACACCGGAGATAAGGACGGCAAAGAAAGTAAGCGGAAGCCTCACCCGGACTTATTAACCGCGTTTTCAGGGCTGAATATCCATGCAGCGTACATTGCGGAGTTCCTGAACAAAACAAGCATCACGGTAAAGCAGCCAGGGAGCATCGTGCGGGTGCCCAGTTTTAAGCACGAGGAGGATGCAGAAATCTTTATTACCACAGGCTTTACATTGGACGACCAGCAGGAGTTCACTTCTGTTATTTTAACAGCACATAAAATATTAAGTACAGGAGAGGCGCTGGGCTTTAATACTCCGCCAAAAAAGCTGGACGAGGAGGGCAAGAGCGAGTACCCGTACTGGGCAGCACTGGCAGAGGCCATTGAGAAGTGCCGGTTGGAGTTGGATGCGTACATCGAAGGGAAAGTTGCTCCTGAGCCTTCGGACAACCAGGGGAATTTGTTTGAGCAACAATAATTTCCCTACTTTTGTTTTGCACGATTATTATTGTAGTAGGTAATAATTACATTTGCAAAACATCTTTAAGAAGCCTTTGCGGGCGGTGTCTACTACCACCAAACGCAGAGGCATTCTTTTTTTTATGAATGGTATTAAGGCTTTTTACGTAAAGAAAACAGGCAGGAAAGTGCCGGTGGGGTTTGAAATCCACCACATTGATTTCAACAGGGAGAATAACGATATTAGCAATTTAGTCGCTCTCCCAAAAAAGGTACATAGGGATTACCACAAGTATTCCGACAGGTATAACGATGGGTTAAAGCCAGGCAAGATATTACTGTTAGACAACCCTGCTTTTATCGAAATGTTTAACGAAAACTTTCAAATGCTTGTTGAAAATTACAAGATTGCATGTTATTGGGTGCATTTCAGAAACACACTACTTATGGGAGGGTCCCAAGGAATTTACGGATGCTCATATTAACACATATATGGAGTTGTTTAAAATTAATGGCCACGGTATTATTACAAATAAGCAAGGTACGCCAGTAGATAAGGTTTATTTAAGCCGCATAATTAAAGCTGCGGCAAAGAGCATGGATGCCGCGCCCGAAAGGAAAGAGCAAGTGTCTCAGGGATTAATCCCTTCGCTTAATCCGGCCTTTGATAATTTTACTAAGTGGATTGACAAATTTGCTCCGAGGGTAAATAAGATGGAGCAGCCTTTAACCGAAGCTCAGTATCTGGAATTAAAGCAATTGGTAGAAGAAAAGGGCTGGGCTGTTAAGCAGATACAGGGCAAGCTGCTCGACATGAACAACTGGAAGGATTTAACCAAGAAAAACGCATCGGCCTACCGAACTTTGATAAAGTGGCTGGAAAAAGATAGCGAACCTCAAAAATAACTTTCTATGACAATCAAAGGCTAAATAAACGCAGGGCTTCTTTGTAATGTTTTATGGGTTGACCGAATAGACAAGCGTTCTGATATGGTAAGGGTATACTTGACCGATGGCACTGGCTTACGGTTTGATTTTGGCAGTGTTGGTATTGCGCAGGACTTTTACAACTGGTTAACTCCTGACAAAAATTCTCAGCCTCGTGTGGGAGGTTTTAAGAGCAATCTTGAATATTTTAGTTGTGAGGTTACAAGGATTGAGTGGCCTAAAGACACGCCCTCTCGGAATAATTCGATAAGGGGTTTTATCATTCAAAAATAAATTTTATGTCAAAAGTTATAACATTTAGCAGGTATTTTCCCGCTGGGCACCCGCGCAAGGCAGAGCCTACAGATTTTGTACAGAAAATTTGGCTATCCCTAATAGACTGTGGTTTAATAAGCACAAGCAAAGCTGTGGAACTAAGCAGGGAAACTGGCATAGGTGATTTTAATATGGATAATATTAGAAAGTGCCCGCTGGAGCCAAAGCACCATACTATACGTTCAGGCAACCGCTGGAAAGTTGGAGACATTTTTAGCCCGCGCGTATGGAATAACGATATTAACCCAAAATCGGGTAGAAGTGGCCCATATCATAGTCAACAAATAGCCATTGCGCCGGATATAGAGATTAAAAAGGTGTGGAATTTTGAAGTAGATGCCTGTGGGGTAATCAGCATTGATGAGCAATACTTCTTTGATTATGATGCTGAACCAAGCTTAGAGCCCTGCGAAAAAGAAGTTACTTTAGCAAGGAACGATGGACTTGCATGGGAAGATTTTACAAATTGGCTGGTTATGCCTTGTTTTAGGGCTGCTAAACCTTGGAATGGGCAAATTATTTGCTGGAACGAACATATAAATTATTAGCCATGCCATCCCCAACAACCGAATATATAGAGAAAGGGTTACAGTACTTGCTGGAAGACGATGAAGACCCAGGCATGGACGATGATAGCGGCAGCATGGATGATAGCTGCCCGAATTGCGGTACGGAGTATGACGATATTGATTACGAATACCAGATATGCAGTATTTGCGGATTTAACCACAGCAAAAAATAAACGATTGAATGGCGAACAGCAGAAAAAAGGTTACTGTAGATTTAGCTACGATGGCTTACGGCAAGATACCACCCCAGGCCAAAGATTTAGAGGAAGCTATATTGGGAGCCTGCATGTTGATTAAAGATGCCTATGAGACTGTTTGTGAAATATTAAAGCCTGAAAGCTTTTACTTAGATGCCCACCAGCGAATATTCAGGGCGTTTGAAAGAATTGTAAACCGGTTTGGAACGATTGACCTGTTAACTACGGTAGAAGCCCTTAAACAAACGGAGGAACTTGAAACGATTGGGGGGCCGTATTGCTTAATGAAATTGACGAATAATGTAATTGGCGCAAATAACTTGATGGCGCATGCAGCCATCGTGCAGCAGAAGTATTACGCCAGGGAGGTTATAAGGGTAGCTGCGGAGGCTATGCAACTGGCCTACGAAGACAGTACAGATGTTTTTGACCTTTTAGACACCTTTTCTTCCGATGCCTCAAAAATAGGGGAGATGAGCAACGGGGCAGAGTTTATGGACATGGCAAGCGGTATGTTTAAATTCATGCAGGAGACAGACCGCAAAGCTTTGATAACGGATGATATAATAGGAGTGCCCACTGGCTTTAAAGAAATTGACCGGGTAACAGGTGGTATACAGCCGGGGGATATGGTAACGATTGCCGCAGGAACGGGCGATGGGAAGACAACCATAGGGTTAAACATAGCTCAATACGCAGCATCCCTGCCCATTCCTTGCCCAGTGGCGATATTTATGCTGGAGGTGCCAAAAGAGCAAGGGATGCAGAAATTAGTAACCTCCTATACAAGCTCACAATTTAAAAATGTGAGGAGAGGCCATTTAACGGACAGCGAGCGAAAGAAAATTCAGCATGCGCAGGCAGATTTAGAACGCATGCCCATATTTATTGACGATACCCCAGGAATTAATTATATGCAGGCAAAGGCCAAACTAAAGCGCTTGATAAAAAGAAGGGCTAAGGAGCGGGTTGCAAATGGCTTAAATCCTGACGAAAAGTGGCTGGTAATCATAGACTACGTACAGCTTATGAAAGTGCCTAAAAACGACCACCGGCAGACAAAGGAGCAGGATATAAGCGAGATAACGGCCAACTTGAAAATCATGGCAAAGGAACTGGGCATAGGTGTGATTATACTGGCCCAGGTCAACAAGCAGGTAAAAGCAAGGAATAAAGGCAACAGGCTTTTGTTGGGCGATATTCGAGACAGCGCAGGGGTGGAAATGGATAGCGATATTGTGATGTTTTTATATAAGCCGGACAATAACGACAACAATTACAGGATTGCAGAAATTGCCAAACACCGAAACGGGGAGTTGTTGACAACAAAGTTACAGGTGGAGTTCTGGCGGCAGAAGTTCTTCAACCCAGGTGAGGAAACCAAAAAAGAGGAAACCCAATTAAGTTTACCAATAGTAAAGCCCACGGAGCAATTTGACGATGGGTTTGAAGTAAAATAGTAAAAAATGAATACAGAACCGGGTTTTGAAAAAGGACATGTTTGCAACAGGGATGGTTGCGCTGGAATAATACAGGAGCATGATGATGGTACTTATTGCAGTTGCCATTCAAACCCGCCTTGTTCGCATTGCGTGGATAGCGTTGAACGAATGTATTGCCCTGTGTGCGATTGGTAGGGACAGGAGGAAAGAGATAATGAACCGCCAACGCCGCAGCCTACGCAAGAGCAACGAGATTTGTGGGCAGCGGAAAGCAGGAGATGGGATGAACAAAGGGATTTGTTTTACTTGAAGTACAATACGGGGAAAGATATTAAGGAACTCGAAATTCGCAATGAACAGCATACCCATTTTACGCAAATTATGATTGGGATTTTCCCAAAAGGCACAGAAACAATGGATAGCGTACTGCCTAAAATAAAAGGCACTTTTG
This sequence comes from uncultured Bacteroidota bacterium, assembly GCA_903887005.1. Classification (GTDB taxonomy): domain Bacteria; phylum Bacteroidota; class Bacteroidia; order Chitinophagales; family Chitinophagaceae; genus Nemorincola. Next base: position 65,490 of record CAISOH010000351.1, read on the forward strand.
GGGGCAGGTTTGAATTGTTTAGTGATTACCGATTTAAGTACATCGCGTATACTGATTAATAATACAATATGGTTACCGCAAAAGAAATTACACTTGGCAATCAACGATACCGAGTGGATAATAACAACAACTGGAGTGCATTGATGTTTGGTAGTTATATTGACACTCCGAGCAAAGGGCTTTACTGGCGTTGGATGCCGATACCAGAATCAAAGGTTCCAAAAGAAGTAATAAAACAATCGAAATAGCTATGGGCATAAGTTTAGCCGACTTGAAGAAATCTGCAGCATGGAATCTGCCTGCAAACAAGGGGGTAAGAGAGGTGGTCTCTAAAATGCCCGCAGGAGGCAATTCCAGCCCGTCTGTTCAAAAAGAGTACATTACCCTTAACCTGCAATATTGGTGCAATGAGCGCGGACTGGAACTGGTTTTAGAGCACAAGTTTCACCCGACACGCAAATACAGGGCTGACTGGGCAATCCCTGCGTTAAAACTGCTTTTGGAATACGAAGGTTTATTCAGCGAAAAAAGCAGGCACACTACCAAAGCTGGCTATTCTGCTGATACAGAAAAATACACGGAAGCGGCAAAGCTTGGATGGACGGTGTTCAGGTACACTGCTATGAATTATAAAAACCTAATGAGCGATTTGAATGAAACGTATGGCAAAACAGTGTAAGCACCCAACTTGTGGCGAAGTGTGCAGGCGGCAGCCAGCCCCAAAGAAAGAGCCAGTGGCCATTAAGAAGGTAGCCAACAGCCGCAAGGAGGCAGAGAAGCAGTACCGGCAAAAAGCTAAGAAATTCAGGCAGGAGCATCCCCTATGTGAAATAAAAAGCTCAGTATGCACAAGGAAGACCCAGGGCGTTCACCACGTTAAAGGGAGGTTGGGAGACTTGCTGCTGGACGAGAAGTATTGGAAGGGAGCCTGCAACGCCTGCAATTCGTACGTTGAGAGCCATCCAGTATGGGCAATTGAGAACGGCCACAAAATTTCAAAGTTTAAACCCAATGTTTAAAACAACTCACAACCTGCCTTTTTTAACAAGGCCATGGAAGGCTCCTTTTAAAATAGGGGATGAAACATACATTCAATTCAAAGTAGGCACGGTAACTGGAGTATATTTTACAGATACGCAGAACTACAACATTCTGGCAGTCGTGAACGATAAAGAGGGGAACGGCCATTTTTCGGACACATTGGAATGGTTTGAGCAATCATGCAGGCGGGACAAAATGGGGCTGGTGTTTCTCGAATTGATTAACAATGATTTTGAAAAGCATTTGATAGAGAAGCATGGGTTTAAAAGGCATAGGAAAGTTGACCTTATTAAAAATTTCACCTAAAAAAAACAATACATGAAACTTGAACGCGATTTGGTTACGATTGACCTTGAGACAACTGGGGTTGACACTAAAGAAAGCCGCATTGTAGAAATCTGCATGAAACGCAGGTTTGCGACCCCTGAACCTTACGCAGAAACGCGAACGATGCGCCTTAACCCTGGCGTACCGATACCCACCACGGCCAGCGATGTGCATGGGATAACATTCGACATGGTAAAAGACCAGCCAACCTTCCGCCAGGTAGCGGGAGCAATCCTGGGTTTTATCGAAGGGGCAGACATTTTAACGTTTAATGGACTGTCCTTCGATGTGCCGCTGCTCTTTAATGAGTTTGCACGGGCAGGCATTAATTGGGATTACAAAGGCGTGAACTTTATTGATGCCCGCAGAATTTTTGTAATAAAGGAGGAGCGCACACTAACCGCAGCCGTAAAATTCTATTTGGGCCAGGACCACACGGAAGCACACAGCGCCAGCGCGGATGTAGATGCCACAGAAGCGGTTTTCTTTGCTCAGTTGGAGAAGTACGGGCTTGAGGACAAAACACCGGCAGAATTGGCTATAATGAGCAACTACGACAAACCGGTGTTAGACGTGTCCGGCTGCTTTAGCACGGATGCAGACGGAGATATTATTTTTTCGTTTGGGAAAAACCTGGGCAAGAAAGCCAAAACAGAAAAAAGCTACCTTGACTGGATGATAAACAAGGGCGGGTTTTCAATGGACACAATCTATTACGCCAAAAAAGCGCTTCAATCGTGAACTTATTTGATACCACACCAATAAAAAAAGACACCACAGAAGACTATCAAACGCCCGTTGATGTTTGCAAATATATGGTATCGTTAATCCCGACAGGAGTAAAAACTGTATTAGAACCAACGCCAGGAATGGGTAATCTTGTAAAACAACTTTACGATTATGAAGTAACGGCCCCAAAGGACTTTTTTTTATTAGCCCCACAGAGATACGATTGCGTTGTTATGAACCCTCCCTTTTCTTCAAAGTCCGCAATTTTAGAGAACGCCCCTAAGGGATTTGATAAGGAGGGGATGAAGCTTGGTTATTATTTTTTAACTGAATGCATGAAGCGAAGCAATAATATAATTGCATTGATGCCTTGGTTCACATTGAGCGATAGTGATGTTCGTCTTCGGTTCATAAAATCGTTTGGAATGGTTTCGTTAACAGCTTTGCCGAGAAAAACTTTTGAATATGCAAGAATACAGACTTGTGTTATTCATTTGCAAAAAGGGCATATTGGAGATACCGTTTTTAGGGTGTATGACTTATTGCAATCAAATCCTATTCCCTTGCAGTTATTTTAAAAAATATTTTCCCAAATTGATTGTTATATCAAAAACAATATACTACTTTTGATATATCAAAAACGAAACGATATGCTACCGATTGCGGTTGTCTTAATCACGCTGGTATGGTTTTTTAGTTCTTGCATAAGGGGAGCGTACTATTCTCCTGAGGACAAAGCGGCAGATGAAGCCTATATGAAAAAAAATAATTTGAGGTTATGAAAAAGCAATTTGAATTTGATATAGGCAGCAATTTGCTGGTTGTTCTTTTGGTTTTATTGGCAATATTGATGTACAGGAGTTGCCGGTAGTTTTATTTGAAATCCGTCCTATGCTCGCCAGGTGCGAATATTTTTAAATAAAAGAAAAGGAGGTTACCCCATGAAATAGTTAACTCCCGAAAAATAACAGAACAATGCTGCGCGGGTTAATCAAACATAACAAAGATTGACGGATTGATTAAGCGGAGCCCGCGCAGTACATGGCTGGTATGGTATAGACAATCGTTCGATTCGGTTGCCGGCCGCTTACCTTTAAATGCAGTTTTATGACGAAAGCGAATGATTTAGCTGACCCTCAAATATCAACAACGCCAAAGCAGGTTTTTTATGATGCAAAAGCTACCGTAATTAGCAATGTATCTTCTAATGGTGGCTTAACAAAACGGGAACGCTTTGCAGCCCAAGCGGATTCTAATGGGGTAGATAACTGGAGTAATAATGCTGTAAGCAAATTTTTAGGCTATCCTGTACCAAGTTTCGAGGCCGATCCAGAAGGGAATATTGTAGCCTATGAGCAGGCAAAGGCTAAGTTAAAAGTTATTGCAGCGGATTGCCTTATCATAGCATTAAACCAATAAACGCGATGGGAGACATAGCAGATAGCCTTGTAGACGGTGAATTTGACTTTCTTACGGGCGAATATATAGGCCCAGGTTTAGGTTACCCCCGTACAATGCAATGGGATAACGGTCATACAGGCCCAGGCCCACGGGCTGTAGTAGCTAACTTTTTAAGGCAGCGCAGCCAGCAGTTGGGCAGACAATTCCACGTAAAAGAGGTTTTGGATGCATACGGCAAGGAACCAGCGGCCATCTGCAAGGATAAGGCAAGCTGGAAGGCGTTTAAGCAATTTTTTGACACTTTGGTAAAATCGTAGCTATGGACAGAACCCTCATGCGGACAATGCAGTGCTTCCGTTCCCCGAGGATGATGTGAAAAAAGAATTTCCGTTTTAAAGAGCATACACCAGTGCCTACCGTGGTCGTATAAATTGCCGGTGGGAAACAGTAGGGGGCGGTGTTTTTATATGTTTGCGCTGGCCTCCTGCTTTGTTTTAAAGGCTCAAATTAAAGTATGAACAGAAAGGAATACATACTGCTGCTGGAGTGCTTGATGAAAGACATTCGCGGCAATTGGCGCAATCCAACGGAGGTAAATCTGCGTAAAAAAGAAGCTTTGCGCCTGGCCAAAATACTCAAGTTCCGCAGAACGGTTAACCTTCTGTTGCGGTTTGGTATAAAAGACGATGGCCGTTGGCTAAGACAGGATTTTGCGGAGGCGGGAGGCTATGTGGGTATGCAGGCAATGCACAATTTCTTTAGAATGGGCAGTCAGTACAGTTTACCTAACCGCTCCCGATCTTTCAGGCTGGCAGTTAAAAAATACATAACCATTCCAGAGGCCTTTTTTTGGGATTTTGATTAAAAAAACAGCATTATGCAAACAGAAAGAAAGACTGAGCATGTAACGGTAATGATACCGGAGGGCTACAATCCAGATGAGACTGAAACCAGTGAACAGGCGTTAGAAGAATTTGAAAAACTCCGCAGGCAGATGCCTTTACAAATTATTCAAAGGCAAAATACAGCCACCCCTTTTGTTTTGAACGGCATCCCAATAAACGAAGGCGATGTGCTCAGGTATACCCGTTATAAAGAAACATTTATACACATTGTATGTTTCGGCGAATACGCAGATGCTGAACAATATTCGGACTTTAAGCATTTCGGGTATTATGTAGCCGATAAAAACGGTAACCAAAGGCGAACTTTACCGGATGTTTTGGAATTGAACCCAGAACGTTTGGGGAACATTCACGAAACGCCTGAGCTTTCAAATCAGTTAACTTTTTAAACAAACAATATGGCAGACATTAAACAGGGATTTTTAGCCCTTTTAAAGCAGGCAGGTGAACTTCCGAAGGATGAGGCACTGCAAGTATTACACGTTGTTTTAGGCCACACTGAGGCCAAAATAGAGGAGGTTAAGGCGCGTAAGCGGGAGTACCGGCGTACAGAAACCGCAACTCTTGAGAACGGGCAGTTGCAACTACTGCCCAGTACCGCAGGTGGGGAGGAAAGCAAATGACCATAGAAACTGTTTTTGTAAACAGCGCCACGGGCATATCGGAAACGGTATTGCCCTTTCTTTATACCCCGCAGGAAAGCCTGACAATTGCAATTTTGAACGGCAAAAGAATATGTAATTTGTTTTTCAAGGACATAATTGTTGTTGAGGACAAATATTTTCGGCTTAGGCGGAAAATCACATTTGATTACCACAAAGAGGAGCAGCCATGCCAACCGATCAGCCAGGGAGCGCCGACCTTATTCGATGGGCAAAAACCATAATGGGTATAAAAGCCCCTGTTGTGATAGCCAGGCACATGAAGATATTGGAGCCTGAGAAGTATTTGGAAACGAATATATCGCGGATGGAGCGGTACGCGGAGGGAAGCGTGATGCACGAGGCCAGCAAGCGCATGCTGCAGATTTTCAAGGATGCCGTGGAAGGCCGTAAATAATTTTTACAAACTCAAAAAAAATACATGCACCCACTACAACAACCCCGCTTATTAGTTACCGGCCCTTACCCATTTAGTCCGTATGAGGTGGGGGAGGTGATAGACATAGTAGATGATGAACAGTTTTTAGAGGGCTGCGGTTTGCCTAATGGAGATTACACTATCTTAAAGGCTAAAACATTACTGGCTGATTACCCTAACCTGTTCCGCCTTTGTGAATGGTGGGAGTTTCGCAAAGAAAGTGAAATGCCGGAGTATGTGAAGTTTAATGGCAATTTTGGCGAGTATAAAATAGGGCAAGTTTATAAAGCTTTAAGATATGGGCAATTTTACGATTTTGAAACGATTGCAAATAAAACCAATAACAAATATGCTATAATAAGCACATCGGACAACCCGAAGCAATTTAACCTTATGTTGCTTGACCCCGCTACCGAAACCGAATACAACAACTATGTAAACACCACGCACCCATGAGCGACAATATAGGCATTTACGTACACGAAATAACTTTGCCCGAAACAGTTGGAAACGATTTTGCAGGCAGATTTAACTACTGTTCATGGCTTTATAGGCAATCAGTAAAAGAAAGTATAAGCAAAGAGGAATCTGATAAGTGGTGGAACTTGCACTTTGAAGCCAAATACGCACTTGAACAAGGTATGCCAATTTCTTACGTTAACGAATACAAACCACAACCATGACAGCAGCAGAACAAAGGGCATTGGAATTATACCCAAACAGAATAACAGACAACCCTTTTTTAGTTTCACCCGAAATATTTGGGCGGCGGGTGGCCTTTGTCTGTGGCCACTCCGAAGGCATTAACCATGCTATTGCAACCCTGCGGGGATTAGGGTATAGCAACGCAGCGCATGACCTGCAATTTGAATTATTTGGGGTGGTGACGGAAAAGCCGGTGCCATTGCCCTCACCACCTAAACAATAAACCATGCCAGTTAGACAATCAGAATTTAAGAGCGTTAAAACCAAATGCCCAAAATGCAAAAGCAACAATTTAGATATTATAGAATTATGGAAAAATGCAACAATATCATGGGATTGCAGGAATGGCGTTATTGAAATAAATAACGGCAATTTAGAACCCGGCAACCCTCATAAAGTGGAAGGCCGTTGTTACGATTGTGGTAAGCATTGGACGATTCGCGGGGTAAGACAAATTGATGAGATAGTAGTAGATATTTAAAGCCTAAAAACGATAAACTATGACAGCAGAACAAACCGCACTAAAAAATTATCCCGATTACACGGTAGAGGACGTTACCGATGATTTTTCTCCGTTAGAGATTTTAGGACAAAACGTTATAAACCAATACCGCAGAGAAAGCTTCATCGCTGGTGCCGAATGGCAGGCGCAGCAGGACGGGTGGATAAGCGTACAGGATAATCCACCTAAAGAAAGCGGCAGGTACTGGTGTAATGTAGTAGAACACGGGGAGTTAGGGAAATCCGAGTTTCAGTGGAATTGCGCATATAACCCAGAAGTTAAGGGGTTTAGCGACAGGTGCGTTATAATGAACGTTACTCACTGGCGCTA
>CAISOH010000352.1 GCA_903887005.1 uncultured Bacteroidota bacterium
ACCCAATATATTTGATGTATTTAATACGACATAAAGTTAAAAGATGATCGGAATCTTTCCTTCAGTGATCTTCAGATAATGGGAGCCCTACAGATTCTAAATTGTATTTTTTATTGGACTAAATATCATGTATTGATTCAACTTTATCACCTACTGCTTTTATGAGTTCAATATCCTTGTCTTTAATAGAACTTTGCTGTGTATTTTGTATAATAGCCCGGTAATGACGTTCCTCGTCCGGCTCATAAATAACCTCAATTCCGTTTATCATTACTATAAATTTATGGGTATAGCCAATAGTTACTAGCCTGGCATCAAAACTGTATTCCTGTTCGTCTAAGGATACAGTAATAGTAAAGGACTCATCCATGAATCAAATGTAGGGCAAACAAGTAGTTCAGTAACACACAAAAATGCTATTCCTTGCTAATTAGAGTTGATCCTGACGTATTTCTATCGCTATTGAGATAGTTGTAACTAAATGGGTTTATTCGCCCATTTTGACATCTAAATTCTCATAGGAATTAATTTACTATAAAAGGTCGATTAATTTTGTAAGTTCGTCCCGGAAATACCGGTTATGCTTAATTAGAATGCAGACAATTTTATTTTTCAATCAATTAACATCAATTAAAAATGGAAACAGGAAAAACTAAAAATGAAGGTTCTGGGGAACAGATTAAAATCGACTATGTTGCTATAAAAAATGCAGCAATGACTTTACGGTCAATTAACAATAAACTACGCCAACAGATACTGAAATTGTTGGACGAAAATAAGAGGATGAAAGTTACAGACATCTATGTAAAACTGCGTTTGGAACAATCTGTTGCATCCCAACACCTCGCAATACTACGCAAGGCTAATATTGTTTTAACTGAACGCATGGGCAAGGAGATATACTACTCCTTAAACAATGCTCGCATTGAACAAGTTGCTGCATTTGCAAAGAATCTTACAGCCGAGCAGAGTTAGTATAATTAATCACTTCAAAAATCAAAACCAACTAATGAACAAAGCAGAATTGATTGAAAAAATCGCAAAAGATGCCGGTATTACAAAAGCCCAGGCAAATGAAGTATTGGATTCGTTTATATCCGGTGTTACTGGTGCGCTTAAAAAAGGCGACCGTGTAACACTTGTTGGATTTGGTACTTTCTCTGTATCGGCCCGTGCTGCCAGGAACGGACGCAACCCGCAGACAGGCGCTACTATTAAAATCAAGGCTCGTAAGGTTCCGAAATTCAAAGCTGGCAAGTTGCTATCCGAAAAAATTGCGAAGAAATAGGTACACGTCTTTTCTTAAAATACAAATCAACCAGCAGGAACCTTGTTTCTTGCTGGTTGACTGTTTTGATATGCATCTTCTATAATAGTCCTCACTCAGAACGTATTGCCTGTGTCTTTTAAAATCTCTTCTTTTGTTTTCTTTTATAATTTTAATTTTTTAAATCCAAAAAAAGATCTCTTTTTTATCCTTCGTTTTTTATTATATTCTTTCCCTTGTTCTTTTAATTTCT
>CAISOH010000353.1 GCA_903887005.1 uncultured Bacteroidota bacterium
CAATATATTCAGAATGCATGTTTTGTAGCAGGGATGCCCATATATTTCCCCATTCTGTTACACTTAATTTATTTTTACTGTAGTTAATATAATTGTCTTTTTTGGTTTTAAATATTTCTTCTTTACTTAATGTTAAGCAATTATTTATTACATTAGACCATTCATCCATATCGTTTGGGCATTCAACTGAAAAATATTTTGTATTTGTTGTTATTTCCTGCATCCCTCCACTATTTGTAATTATAGGTATTACTTTATTCTCAAGCATTTCATGTAAAGACAAAGGTGCTGTTTCAAACCATAAACTTGACATAATACCAAAATCAGCAATATTATATAGTTCAATTAATTCATTATATGGCATTTTGGGGACCTCAATTATTGTTACATTTGCAATGTTATAAATATTTTTTTTGTTTCCTACATAAATAAAATTTATTTTATTTTTTGTTTTTAATGCAGTAAACGTTTTGAGCAAAATATGAAGCCCTTTATTAATGGCGGCACCACTCACATGAATAAAATTAACACTATTAAAATATTCAAAATCAAATCCTTTTAAAATTGATTTCATTTTGTCATTCGCAATTATTGGCAATGCAATATTTGGTATATGTTTATAGAAAAATGGCAATGTCTCCGGACACAATTCATTCCATAATCGTTTATATAAGTTTATGCATGGAGTCACTAAAATGAATTTTTTCTTTGTCAAAAATGGCAATAATTGATTTAATAAAGTTCTATCAGGGTAATTATGTACCCAATAAATTACTTGTTCAGCCTTGAATCTGTTTAAGTAATATTCAAATGAATCGAAGGTTGAACAAATAACAAAATCTATATTACTATGCTTTATGTTTTGATAGACGACATCATTATAATAATTTCGTCTATGATTTTTAGAGAACTTATTGATTATTTTATGAAAAAAAGGTAGGCATAAATAATTCATTCCTTTTTGATTGGACTCTTTTTTAGCACCCCATGAATAAAAATACACCTTAATGTCATGTTTTTTTAATTCGTCAATCAAAAAGAACATTAATCTGCTAACGCTAAATGAAGAGTTTCGGGAAATTTCACGTGTTGAGTAAACAATTAATACATTCATACCCTCTTCATTCTTTAAATTAATTTGATCTTGGCACCTTCAATAGAGTATATATATTACTCTTGTGAAATTTAATTAATACAAAAATTAGCATTTAATCAACATTAGATTTCTCTCTATAAAGCGATAGGTGGGATTCTGCAATTTTTGTTACAGAAAATTTTTCCCTTATTTTTTCATTGGCATCCATGCCCATCTTTTCACGTAAATTTTGGTCTGTAAGTAATAGTATTACATTTTCTGCATATCGACTATGCATATTGGGAGAAACTAAAAATCCATTTGCTCCACTGTCAATTACCTCCTCTGCCCAACCAATGTTTGAAGCTACAACAGCCTTTTTCATAGCCATTGCTTCAAGCCAGGACAAAGGTAACGCTTCGGCATAAGAAGGGAAAATACATACACCAGCGCTATGTATTAGATTAACTATCTCGCTATGAGGAACCTCTTGAAGATAGTCCACTTGCGATAAATTATCGAAAAGTGGCCGCATCAATTCCCATGTGCTATTTGAGCCTGTTGAAATATCTCTGCTATCTTTTCCCGCAAGAACCAGCCGGGCATTTGGTATTATTTTTATTACTTCATTAAAAATACCTGGTATTTCCAAACAGCCTTTTTTACGAATTAAGGTGCCAAGATAAAGGATATTTAAATTATTTGTAGATGATTCACTAGATTTTTCAACACGCATTTTCTCAATGTCAACCCCATTGGGAATAATATGTATTTCACGACCCTCCAATTTAAAAATTTGCTGCGTAATTTTTGCAGTATATTGGCTTACTGATATTAAAATATCTGCCTTGTGGATATTTAACCACTCAAGCACATAATTCTTAATTTTTTGTTTACGTTTTTCAAGTTTACA
>CAISOH010000354.1 GCA_903887005.1 uncultured Bacteroidota bacterium
CTTCAATTCTAACGCTAAATCAACTTGCATCATGCAAGTTATACACATTGATCTCCTAAAAAAAAGTTTTGGGTAATGCTAAGTTTTTTCAAGGAGCGGGACGCTGGATGAGGCGAATGCCGAATACAGCCGGGGTGGTTTCTCTCGCACCGGACAGACTGTGAGGTACGTAACACCTCCCCTCCTTTTTTCAAGCCTGGGGGTGGCTTCAACCATATAAAAAATCTTTAATCCATCCCGATAGCTATCGGGACCAACCCCAAAAACACCACATTTCAGGACTTGAACCCCAGTCAGGCACTATCTAATATATACCATCTTATCCCCCAAACAATTACCTCCAAAAAAAGATCTATGATATACACATAGCTGTATATAATAGTGCGAAAAACGTACTATCATAAAACTTCAATTTGCCAAATCCAAAATCTTATCTGACCTTTGTTCCCAAAAGCAAAAAATACCTGCAAATGCCGGGAAAACGCATCACGTGAATAGGAAAAAAAATAAATCCGTGTTATCCCTGAATCCATTTAATCCGCGATTCAGACAAAAAGCAAAGTGTCCAGAAAACGTACAGATAACGTACAGTTCTTTCCGGAAATAAAATCAACAACCAATTGAAAATCAATAGAATAAACCTATAAAAGAGAAAATAAAAAAAATCCTTAAAAAGTGTACAATTATAAATTTATGACAATGTCAGAACCCATATCAGAAACTAAATTTGTCACCATGAGTTTACCGAATGGCAAAAATCATAGTCCATACAATTGAAATATGAGCGCAAAAAAAGCGCATTGGTGCGCAGGAAATGCGCAAGAATTTCGACACTTAATTTCACTAACTAATTGACTTTCAATATAACACTGCGCAAAAAATAAAAAAATAAAAAAATCAAACTAGAATTGCGCAATCCAAAATTCATTATGCCGGTAAAACAATTAATATTTCATAATATAAAACAATCCGAATTCCAAATTCCATTAAATAACCACTATTTTACTTACATTTACCGCTCATTTAAAAAAACATGAAAAAAATACTAACTACGCTCGCCCTGGCATTGGGTATGGTTGTTTCTGCTACAGCGCAATATGAGAATACAACTATTAAAATTGGCCAAAAAGCGCCCGAACTGGCATTCCCGAATCCGGAGGGGAAACCCCTGAAATTATCCGAGATCAATAAAGGCTGCTATGTATTGCTCGATTTCTGGGCTTCCTGGTGTGGGCCATGCCGCCAGTCAAATCCGGGCCTTGTGAAAATTTACAATGAGTATTCAACCAAAAAATTTAAAGATGCTAAAAAAGGTTTTACCGTAGTGAGCTTTTCCTTGGATGTTCAGAAAGAAGGATGGGTTAACGCTATTTCCAGGGACGGCCTCACATGGCCATACCACATGAGCGACCTGAATCCGCAACAATGGCACTCTGCTGCTTGTCAGATCTATGGGCTGCAATATATACCACAGGCGTTTTTAATAGACGCTAAAGGTACTATCGTAGGCAAGTATAACAGGGCGGAAGAAGCGGAAAATGACATCAAAAAGTTTGTGAAATAATAATGTAATTAACCGTTTTGCAAAATCTGTTATTTTCCATACCTTTGCACACTTAATTTCACGCATGGCAAAATCCATGCATTAAAAAACGACAATGAAAAAAACCATCCATCCGTCAGCTTACCGCCTTGTAGTCTTCAAAGACACTTCAAACGATCATATGTTTTTAACCCGTTCCGCCGCTCCTTCAAAGGAAAAGGTACTTTGGGAAGATGGCAGCGAATACCCCCTCGTGAAGGTGGAAATTTCCAACACTTCGCATCCGTTCTATACTGGTAAATCCATGTTTGTGGATACCGCAGGACGTATTGAGAAATTCAAAAAACGTTACGAAAAGAAAGCTTAATAACATTAATAGTATAAAAGCTTGCATTACGCATTAAAAATCCCGACTTTTGCCGGGATTTTTAATGTACATAGCTCTCATCCCTTTTAAAGGTACTTTGAAGAGTTGGCTTCTTTTATGATTACGTTTATGAAGTATATACTTTTCGATGACGCTGCCCGTCAGAATTTATTACCGTTCACACATACCCGCCCGGTAGCAGATATTCGCTGTGGTATCCTTACCATGCGGCAGCGCTGGGAAATACACCTGGACGCTTCAACAAGCACACTTACGGAAAACTATCTTCAAAGCGTATTTCCTTTAAACGGCGGGGATGATAATCTGTACATTAATGGTTCTGTATTTGCTAACAAAGCATTAGCAGCCTCCATCAACAGTCTTCCGCAAGGGCAGAAATTAGTAAAAGGTGATATTCTCATCGCAGCGAGGTTAGTTGAATCCAATTTAAACATTTCCGGATTTCATTCGTGCATATCGGCTTTGCCGGCAAATGATTTTAACGGGGATATGTACTCGTTAAAAAATGTGTGGGATATCTTTTCTCTCAATGACCTGGCTATCCGGGATGACTTTGAATTGATTACTAAAGGAAGAATAAGCGCCCCCATACCAAATGAAATTACCGTATCTGGTAAAGAACATTTGTTTATAGAAGAAGGTTCGAAAATCTATGCCGGTTGTATTATTAACGCTGATGCCGGCCCCGTGTATATTGGCAAGAATACTGAAATACTCGAGGGGGCAATGATGCGCGGGCCATTGGCAGTATGCGAACATGGTGTGATAAAAATGGGGGCCAAGATTTATGGGGCAACAACCATAGGGCCCGGATGCAAAGTCGGCGGAGAGATAAACAACACGGTATTTTTTGCCAATAGTAATAAGGCGCACGATGGCTACCTCGGTAATTCAGTAATAGGCGAATGGTGCAACCTGGGCGCTGATACCAACTGCTCAAACCTGAAAAACAACTACGACGAGATAAAAATATGGAGTGAATATAAAGGCAAACTAATACCTACCGGGCTTATTTTTTGCGGCCTGCTTATGGGTGACCATTCCAAATGCGGTATTAATACTATGTTCAATACAGGGACGGTAGCAGGGGTATCCTGTAACATTTTTGGCGCGGGATTCCCTGAAAAATTTATTCTTTCATTTTCATGGGGCGGCAGTGAAAGCATGGTTACTTATCAATTTGATAAAGCTATGGAAACAGCCAACCGTATGATGGGCAGAAGAGGACTTCAGCTTTCAGAGCAGGAAAAAGAAATGTACAGGTATATTTTTGAACAATGCAGATAGTCATTAGTAGAAAGTAGCCCTCTTTCGCTGAAACTATGGCTGGTAAAAAGTAAAAAACAGATAAATTATAAATACATTTTCGAATCAAAATTAAAAATTTAAAAACATGCGTAAAAAAATAGTTGCTGCAAACTGGAAAATGAATCTTGACCTTAATGAAGGAGCCGAATTAGTAAATGAGATTTTCAAGGGCTTACCAATATTAAATGAGAATAAAGAAGTAGTGATAGCCCCACCCTACCTGCATCTTACACAAACCGCTGCACAACTGGCCGGAATGATAGATGTTCATTTAGGCGCGCAAAACTGCCATAGCGAAGCTTCCGGGGCATATACAGGCGAAATATCTGCTTCCATGCTTAAAAGCGCGGAGGTGGAATATGTGATTATCGGGCACTCTGAAAGAAGGGAATACTTCAAAGAAGATGATGCAATGGTGGCTAAGAAAGTTAATCAGGCATTAAGTAATAATATGAAGGTGATTTTCTGCTGCGGAGAACCATTGAGCATTCGTGACGCCAATACGCAGAATGCCTACGTGGAAAAACAAATAAAAGAAGGATTATTCCATTTGAGCGAATCACAGTTAGGGCATATAGTAATAGCGTATGAACCTATCTGGGCTATTGGCACCGGGCGCACAGCATCATCCGCACAGGCGCAGGATATGCATGCACATATACGCAACGTGATCTCCATACATTATGGTACTGATGCTGCTGATGAAATTTCCATACTCTATGGTGGCAGTTGCAAACCTTCAAATGCCGCAGAATTATTTGCCTGCCCGGATGTGGATGGCGGCCTCATTGGAGGCGCTTCATTAAAAGCCAATGAGTTCCTTGGAATTATTAACGCAATGGCTGAGGCATAAAATTTTTTGAAAAAATCAAGATTAAATTTTGGGAGTGCAAAAATCCTGCCGTATCTTTGCACTCCCAAATAAAAAGGGCGCGTTGGTCAATCGGCTAAGACGCCTCCCTTTCACGGAGGAATGACGGGTTCGACTCCCGTACGTGCTACCAAGCGGGAGTTTTCGACATAAAAATCGAAGCTCCCGTTTTTCTTTTCCTCTGAAACCCTTGTCAGACAAGCCATTCGCTCAAAAATATATTTTACTTTAGGAGTTCGATAATTGTCAATTTTCGCATCATACAGAATACCATGAGGAAAGATCAAATTTTGGATGGTCTGTTTTTGATGGTAATTGGCAGAAGTCCATACTGTAGCGAGTTTCGAGGCAAATCTGCATACAAAATCGATCAACTCTTTTGGGTTCGATAATTTTATCGTGAGTTTTTCCAGCTCTGCCGTAAGGTTCTCTTTTTCAAGGAGCAGTTTAGAAGTAAACTTGTTATAAACATCAATGTTTATTTCGCCAAAAGCATGTCTTTCTTCTAACTTTTCAAGCTTAGTATTTAGTTCGGTTAGCTTCCCTGTAATTGTCTTTTTAATTTCAGCATGACTTCCGGTTGAATTCTCATAGGTATATGCTAATTGAAGTTTCAGAGGAGCAATAGCAATATCAGGAATTGAATAGTATTTCAATATTTCCCTGAATTTGTTGTGCATTATATCAATGCTCCTATTCACCTTAACTCCAACCTTATTAACCTTATAGTAATATTTATTCTTCTTCTTTACAATATATCCTGTGAATGGGTGGTTCGTTTCTGCATCCCTAACAAATCTTTTTAAAGGCAGGTTCTCTTCAACAAGTTTGATCTTATATCCATTTGACTTGCATAAATTGTTAGCTTGTAGGAATAAATCCTCACTTATAAGGGCTGGGTGCTTGCCTTTTACTATTTCACCATTTAGAAGGTTATGAGAAATAAGCCCACAATAAAAAGGATTTCTGAACATATCCGTCAGTAGTTGGAATGGGATTTTGAATTCCAACTTTTCCAATTTGTCCACTATTTCTTCATAAGATCGGCCTTCGGCTCTCCACTCAAACGCCTGTTTGACAAACCACCCTTTTTCAGTAATTACTATCCTTTGCTCTTTAGTGCCGTGTGTTTTATCGTAAGAATAGCCTGTAGGTACATTTCCAAGCCACTCTCCCCTCAGTAGCTTTTCTCTCATACCATCAACTGTTTTCTGCCTCCTAAGGTCATTGTCGTACTTGCTGAAGATGAATTGAATATTCTGCTGCAAGGAACCTGCATGTGAGTTTGTATCTATTGGCTGCGTTACGGCTAATATATTAACTCCGCTTTTCTTCAATTCACTAGCGATGTATATCGCACTATCGCCTGTCCTGCTGAACCTATCGAGACTATAAACTAGAATATAACTTACCTTCTCTTTTTGAGATTTCACAAATTTCAGCATCCGTGAAAACTCTTTTCGTTCATCGCTCTTTGCACTTTCATACGTGCCGCCAAAATAACCGAGTATCTTAAGGTCGTTTTTTATCGCATAGTTGAGGCAATATTTCTTTTGCCATTCAAGGCTTTGATTGGTGTCTGCTTGCTCCTTTGAGGATACACGAGTATATATCACGCAATTAAGCCCTGTTGTATCTTTCTTTAAATTTGTCTGACCCTTTGCGAATTGTTTAAGCAGCGTTTCGTTTGTCATAACCTTTTCTGATTTTTAGATCACTAGATTTATCTTCATCTAAAGCATTCTCCATTTCCTGCTTTTTGTTTTGAAACAATTCCAGAAAGAGAATTGAGATTTTTTCTAAAGACGAAATTACATATTCTGCCTCCTCTTCCGATACATTATCATAGCCTTTGAATCCCTTTAATTCTGCTATGGTTAGTCTTTTCTTTTTCTTTTCCATATGATACAGTCTTATAAGTCTAATTCCTGTCAATTTTCGTTTTACCAATTCTATGCTCATTGTTCTCGTTGTCAAAGACCACAAATTCCTTGTACTCTTTCAGACGAATGATTTTCATAATTCTGTTCTTGGCGTTGCTATCTTTTCTGACTTCAACATGCGCCGCTGCTTTATCTTTTAAAACAACAACGATATTGCTATAATCTTCATCTTTAAGGTGTTTGATTACTGCAAGCTCATTTTGAGTAAAAATATTAATACCCTCGAGGTAACCGGAAAGTTCATCCTCGACAATGTGGCGGAAAATAATATCGGTTAAGCTGACGAAAATATGTGAAGCATACTCTTTTTTAAAAAGAATCTCTTCAGGATAAGCGCTTTCTTTCTCGGGGTTATATGGGAACCATTCACCATTTTTAAAAAGAAGAAGTGATATTGGCTTTCGAGTTGCTATAGCTTCAGCAATAAGGATCTGTAAGAAATTGAAGCGAAAAAGTGAGTAATCCACATTTTCATAGTTGCCCGATTTTAAGAATTCAATTAAGTCTTCCTTTCCTTCATACTCACTAAGAATATTCAGATTTTGTGCATAGTGAGCAAGGAAATCTTTAATGGGAAGCGGTTCATACAGATCATTGGTAATCTTCTGTATATCTGGCAAGTTTACACCGAATTCCCTTAGCTCATTTACTACTTTTATCCAGATAAAATCCACTAAGCTAAATTTCCTATACCCCTCCGTGGAATTACGGGCAAACCGGATTAATCCCTTTTCATCCCAATGGTTTATTACGCGATAATTGATGCCTGTATCCTTTACGGACAGGCTTTCCTTTGTCATTAGCACGTAAAGTTCCGCGAGCTTATCAAGGCTCTTGCTATCGAAAAACTCTTCTAAATTTATTGCTGCCATTTTTAAAAATTATACACAAATGTATAATTAAGTTTTTGAACCACCAAATAATTATACACGAATGTATGATTGACATTTAAAACCGAGATGGTCGATTTTAAAACCATTTGAAACCCATTTGAGTCCGATTTGATTTCTATTTGAAAATGTTTGAATTCTATAAGAAATGATTCAAAATTTAATGACGAGAAATTGAAATTAAGTCAATACGCCCTTTACACGTCCTGTTTTTCTACGCTTTTGTCAAACGGCAAGGCGATATATTATCGATTCACCAATAAAAATCAAGAAAAAATGAAAGAAGGACAAACAAATGCAAGGATTATCATGCACCCTGCGACAGTTGAATATTACAATGACAAGAGAGCAATGTTTGAAATAAAGCCTTATTCAAAACGGGAAATGGCAGAAATATACGATGTGTGTAGCAAAACCTTCGAAAAATGGGTTAGCCCATTTAAAGATGAGATCGGCACTATAAATGGCAGATATTATACTGTTCGACAGGTGAAAGTTATCGTTGAGAAGTTAGATCTTCCCCACTGGATTGATGTAGCATGACAATTATGCTTTGTCTCATTCTTTATGAGGCAAAGCATAATATTGTGATGATACCCAATTGAATCATCTTCCAGTCGCTCTTACCAAATCTGAAATAAATGCTACAAATGGCAATATATCTTGTTGAGTGCTTGCTATTTCCAATGCATTCATATACCTGTCCCTTTGCTCTAACGGAACAACGGTCCAAGGAAACCCTCCTGATGCCAGCATAGCATTCATCAAAAACCGCCCTATCCGGCCATTCCCATCTACATAGGGATGGATATAGACAAATACAAAATGGCCTAAAACAATTCGCACCGCCGGTTCCTGCTCTTCCATTAGAAGTTCGAAAAATACCGGCATAATATCCCTTACTGCATCCACATTCGGTGGAACATGCATAGAGCGACGTATATAGATTGGTATGTTCCTGTACCCTGCCAAGTCTGGTGCTTTTAAAATACCTGCTGTGACGCTAGGCGCAAACAATTCTCGATACCACGTTGAGTGGTCCCGGTCCACAATTACTCCGGCATTGTCCCCCTTGAGAATATCTTTTAAACTTGCTTGTACTGCTTGATATGCTTGCCAGTACCCTCTTGCAGCCATAGCATTTTTATGATTCCTGTCATTTTCCTCGTTTTCGGGATTCCAATTACCGTGTCGTACATGTTCAATCAGTTCTGCACTGACTTTGTACCCTTCAATAGACAACGAGTTGTAAGCATCCTGCAAGTATGTATCGGCTGTTTGTTTCAAATATGCGTCTGTGTCTTTCGGCAAGCCAGGGCTGGCGGGGAAAACTGAAAGTATTGGTTCACGCATTGATTGCCACATTAACCTAATTCGATGTACATAGGGCGACCGTTCACGAGAAGATATTATTACCGGGCTTTTAGCTTCAAATGGGTCGTTTTCCCGCACATCATAGTCTGCGGCACGCATACTTTTAATTATCTCATCAGCTATTCGATCTCGGCCAATGTTTCTGAACGCTCCGGCAATTCTTCCCGCTACGATACTATGACCACCTTCCAACAAAGGACTTAGTAGCTCGGATGCATCCCTGACCATCCCCAATGCAGCCCTTGCATCGGTAGAATTACGTCTATAAAAATCTTCTGCGCAATTCACTAGAGATGATGGCATAGAAAATAACCGCAATCCGTCAGGATCGATAATAATCTCAGCCTTTTGTACAAGCGAAGATTTAATTTCGACTATGGATGTGCCATGAAGCAAGTTTGTTATTTTATTGTTTGCATTAGGGGATCGTACGTAAAGTTGTAATGGCACTGTTCTATTACCGACTTGTAGTTTAATTGATTGCTCGGGAGACAAGCTCCAGCTTTGACCAAACCGTGTTTCTAAATATCCGGCACAGAAATGCCAAAACGATGTATACCAAGCGGTACTTTCACCAGCTATCTCATCTGGCCTGGTGGGTATATACCACCCCTTCATCACTTCCTGCAAATATCCTTTATCGACAAGTCTCTCCCTATGAACACGAGACAAATCAACGGAACGTATTGATATTCGTCCGTTTTCCTGAAGCGTTTTAAGTACCTCTAAGGATTCTGCTAGTTTTTCTGATGGAGCTGCCATATTGTTTTCACAAATGTAATGATTATTCTCTTTTTAGTATCAAAATTAGCTTATTTGGCTGTGCTTAAATTATCTTATAGAGATGTGCTAAAATTAGTCTATTGAGACGTACGGTAATAAGTTTATTGAGAGAACCACAGAATACACCCTTTTGACCGAAGATATGGTCCAATTTGGAGGATATCGTCGTACAAAAGGTGATAAAACGATACCAAATCCAACTATTTCCAAAATGGAAATAGTTGGATTCCATTCGCCTGCCATTTAGAAGACAGTTAGAATTCAACCGCAACTATTAGACTACCTATCGCAAATCTTTGCCGGTATATTGAATTACTGTTGAAATACCATCAAGACGGCATCAAATATAGAAGGAATTACAGATGAAACTCCGATTATTTCAAATCATCATTTATGAGAATTACCAGTTTGCATACTATTCACTGCTATTTGATGATAATGAATCCGGTATTCCGCATTGAATTTCACCGTCAACAACTTACTAATTTTCAAAGAATCGTTGTACTCTCTTACTTCGACTTTAGAATCAAGATTACTATCATGCTCATGAACATATTCTACCATGTAAAAGTTCAACCATTCAGAATAATCTCTTTCAATTTCACCAGTTGTATAACTAATTAGATATGACTTGTTTTCCTTTTCTTGCTTGAATAAATCGGATACATCTTGAAATTTGCCTTCAATGAGTTTGGGATTTCTGGTTTCGATATATAATTCCTCTTTAACCTTAAAGGGAAGTGCATTCGTTACAGTAGTATGCTCATATGAGTACAATTTCCTCCGCCTGCGACAGACGCAGATGATTCATTTTATGCCCGTAAAATTGTTGGGACTGATCCCAAAAACAGGTTGTATGTGGGATTCATGCCATCAGGAGTGACTACCAGCACCGCGCTTATCAGACTGGCTGCAGTGCTATTAGAGAGGATCCCATCGATCCTTCAACCGAATGAAAACTTAGACAGTTATTACACACTGGTGGTGTATTTTAATGCCCTAAAAGAATTAGGTAAATTCAGAACTTTTCTAACGGATGATATTGTAGCTTATAGAAAACTACTCGCTAACCATTTCAATACGTTTATAAAGCCGTTTAATAATGATGCCCTTTGTGAACTGTCAAGTGTAATGACGGCTGATGATATTACAAAAGGTTTAGATAGACTTGAAAAAACCACACTGCCATTTGGATCTGACATAAATAATGTACTAATAAGCAAATTATTTTCGTCTGGCATTCGGACAATTTCCGATTTAAATACGGCAAAGGGCTCTTTGTGGAAAGATGTGTTTATAACAAAATCTTTCTTTGAACAGATCGGTATCCCATTTTCCGGAAGTGATGCTGATTATAAAAATTTCAAAGATGCTGTGAAGTCTTTAATAAATGAACAACCGGATCCGATACATATCGCACCCGCAACCAACATGATATCAGTCGGGGTTGATATTCCACGGCTGAATACAATGATAGTAAACGGCCAGCCCAAAACTACAGCCGAATATATTCAAGCAAGTTCACGCATCGGGCGCGAGTCTCCTGGTGTAGTTTTCGCGTTTCTGGCACCCACCAAAAATCGTGACCGGTCACACTATGAACAATTTAAGGCCTTTCATCAAGCTTATTATTATTATGTTGAATCCAGTTCTGTAACTCCGTTTTCAGGCCCTGCACTTGAAAAAGTACTACCAACTGTATTTATTGCTCTTTCACGCAGTTTGTATCTCAATGGAAATGCAGGTGTATTCTCGGCAGACGATGCTGCTTACATAAATTTCATTGAAGAAATAACGGATGAAATTAAAACGCGGGGTGCGACAATTTATGGGCAGGTTGAGGGAGTTGCGTTGGGCAATTGTGTCGACACCATTAAAATAGATTTTATTGCAAAATTGAAAAATCTTGAGGGTGATAGAAGACTGGCCAACTATTTTGATTACATGGACTGGGATCCAATTAGTGGAAAATTTGTCACGGCGATCAAAAATCCTTTGGCAGTATATAATGCCCCTGCCCAATTTGTCGAAAGCATCTTGCATGAACATATCTCTACATTGCAGACGCTAAGAAATGTGGAATCCTCATCAAAAGTTTCAATTAAAAGTTATTAGTTATGGATTACGATATTAGACAATCACAAGTAATACATACGTGGCCAGCGGGCGCGATGATAGATTTTCCTGAATTATCTCTAATCATGCTATGCCATGATGACAGCAACAACGATTGGGGGCTTCAAGATCTAAATAGCAATAATTCAAAACAAATAATTAAGGACAATCGTTTAGCGGAAGCGTTCAAGGTAGAAAATTTCATTGTGCCTCCAGCCCAAAACGGAATTACAAACCTGTCTACATTTGGGATTCGCTTCCCGAAGGCTCAGTATTGTCCCAGATGCGGGTTAATTCATTTTATTTCAAAGAATAAAGGATTAGAAATCGCAGGTAACAGAAAATATGATCAATCCATGAGTGCTTTCAAATGCGAAGAATGCACTAATAACCAAACAGGACAAGGACCAAAATTAGTTCCAATGCGTTTTGTAATTGCGACTGAGGAGGGCTTTCTGGATGATTTTCCTTGGGATTGGTATGTTCATAAAAATAAACCAGAGGAAAGAAAGAAGGGGCATAAGTTATTTTACAAATCTAAAGGTGGGTCAGCAGGGCTGAGTGACATTAAAATTGAGAGTATTAGCCGCACTACGAATGGTACAATAGCAACTTGTGATTTAGGAGAAATTTTTAATCAAGAAATTTTCGCAGAAAAAAATCCGGTGCATGGACATTATCTTCAGTACGTAAATGGCTTTTTGCCAAAACCCTGGAAAGGATGGCATAACAATAAAGAATACGTTACAGAACTGGTAAATAATATTCCCGGAGACGGGAATATTATCATCGGAAACGAACTTACACCTGAAGCGAAAAGAAAGTTCCCAAGAACTATGCAACGAGGTGCCGGTAATATTATTTTCCCGATAGTGTATAGTGGAATTCTTTTACCAGAATCTACTTACGAACAAAATTGTCCTGCCAACGTACAGCAAATAATTGAAAATAATATTACAGGTGTAAAGGATAATTTGCCGGACCTTTGCGAGGGTTTTTTCAACGACGATTGGAGAGACTTCTTAATTACTCAGGTAAAAAAGAATGCCAACCACGGACTTTTGAAATTGGGCTACTCTCTTCAGCAAATTATTGGATATATAGGCAATCACTTTGGCTCTGATTCGGCTGATGTCTTTGTGAATAAAGCTATCGCATTAAGACAACAAGAATTTAAGGCATTTACGGGCAATATTTTGAATGATGAAATAATTTGGTTTAAAAAAAGGAATGAAACCGGATTTGAATATAATACGCTTCTTCAAAGTAAAGACTTATTTGAAGAGGTAATCTTGCTTGATAAACTTTCTGCACTAAAGATTTATAAAGGTTTTACCCGTGTCAAGCCGCTTATGAATGAAGAATTAGTTTTTGCGGAAGCAACAGACAATCTTGGAGTCGAGCAATTAAATGAATTCCAACGCATACAGGATGCAAGAAAAAATCCCTTGCACACAAAGGAATTGCCGGCAGTCGAGGTAAAAGGGGAGGGAATTTTCCTCCGGCTAAAGAACAAAACCATAAACCAATGGGCAGAGAGTTATCCTGATGTCAGATTAAAGGCGATCAATGATAATCTAACACAAGCAAATCTCGATTTTAATCAAAATCATCTTCTAATTAACAAACGGTATTTATTCTTGCACACTTTTTCTCACATAATTTTAAAAGAACTCGCTGAGGATTGCGGATATAGTTTATCGTCTCTTTCGGAAATCATCTATTGTAGTTCTGACGAAAAAATCAATACGGAAGACGAAATGAATGGGATACTTATTTATACAACGACATCAGACGCCGAAGGCTCGTTGGGCGGGTTAGTAGAAAAAGGACAGCCCAAATATCTTTCTTCAATAATAAAAAAAGGGATCGACAAAGCAAGATGGTGTTCTTCTGACCCCCTTTGCATTACAGCCGAACATGGACAAGGATTTTTAGGACTCAATCTCGCAGCTTGTTATTCCTGTGTTTTGCTGCCTGAGACAAGTTGTGAGAAAATGAATAAATATCTTGATAGGGCCACGATAGTAGGGACTTTAAAGGATTCCAAGGTCGGTTTTTTTTGAAAAATGAACGAGATATTTCACCCTGTAAATGATTTACCTAATGAATTCTACTTTATTATAAGAATTTAGTTAATGGGAATTAAATCCTGTTCACTTTTCCTAATTCTCCGGCGACTAAAATCCGAACAATCTTTAAATGGGTTTTTACTTGTGGCTAGAAGATAGTATGAGTTTTGAAGAGGTAAAATTGCAGTTTAAAAAGGAAGAATTAAGAAAAAATAATTTAGAAAAAGAGAGAAAGAGGAAGGCAAAAAATGAAGTAATTAAATCACTATGTACACTTTTATATGAGAAAATTTTGGAACAAAATATTGATTGTTTGGAAAGACCCTGTTTGGAGTAAGGTAATTGCTACTGGTATTATCGTTTTAATAGGAATTATTTGGGCTAAATATAGCCGATTTACGCTTGATGATACTTTGAATTTAGTAATATCAATTTTATCATTTAAAGTGCCTATTTACTTGATTTTATCTTTAGTCGGTCTAATTTATATAATTATTATGATTATCAAGTATTTTAGAAATAGAACTGATATTGGCAGTGAACCAATGGGGAATTTTACTTTCAAGGAACTCTATAAAATTTTACAAAATCAAAATCTACCAGTTGGCACGGTTGGTATGGGATTCTCAGGTCAGCAACCACCACAGCAAGATTTATTATATCTTTTCTTGATGTATATTACATATCTGAATGTCGGTGTCACTATTGAATCTCCACGTGATGACGGAGGATATTTGTATGGTGTTTTATGTCCTAAACTTATAGGATATGGTATTGTAGATAAGATAGAAACAAAAAATGAGAAAATAGATATCGTTGAAATAAAATATGAAACTTCGGAATTGGGGAAGAAATTTTATTCTTATGTAGAGAAGATAACACACTTAAATCCTAAAAGAAAATGAGATTGCAATTTTGGACGAATCAAATTAGGTATTAAATACTTATATTTATATAAATATAAGTATTTTAGTAATCCCAATAAAACCAAACCTGTACTTTAATATCAATTCTAAAGTAGGTCATACCTGCATTTATTCTCACTCTACGGATTTTGAAACCGCTTCATAAACAATTCCAACTCTTGCAAATCAGCCAAAAAGTTCGATAATTCGATATCTGCTTCTACACAAGAGGGGAACTGCAAAATATTATTGCAGTTCCCTTTTTCTTTTTCCCCTGAAACCATTGCCAGTCCTGCAAAGTAGCCAAACGTCAAATTGTATTTCGGGGTTCGACACTCGTCTTTTTTTCGATTATAGTATATCCCTTCTGGAAAAACGAGATATTGAAGTGTTTGTCTATCGTTATAATCAGCGGAATCCCACTCTGTAGCGAGTTTAGAGGATGCCCTGAACGCTGTATCAATGTATTCTCCAAGGTTCGACACCCTCTTACCAAATTTGGTCAGTTCTTTTTCAATTTCCTTCCTTTCCTCAATGAATTTCGCTTGAAATTTATCGAACATATCTTTGGTAATCTCCTCAAGCACATACCTTTCTTCCAGCCTTTCCAATTTCTTGCCCACCTCGGATAATTGCCTTTCTACATTCTTGACGTTATCCACTTTTTGATCGTTCATCTTGTTATAGTCGGCTATCATTTGCTGTTTGATTAGGTATTGCATACCCTCGTCAAATTCAAGGCTAAATTGAGATAACATGCCCGTAAATTTATCATGGAGTGTATCAGCCCTCATATTGCAGTTACAGCCCTTTGTGTTGCATTTGTAATAATACTTTTGATTTTTATAGGCTTTATATGCTCTTAAAAATTTCCCGCATTCATCGCACTTATAAAAACGCTTTAACGGTATATCCTCATTTTCAGGATTGGTGCGGTAACCTTGCTTGTTTTCGGAAAGAACATCATTTGCTTCAAGAAATATCTCTTTTGAGATCAACTTCTCGTGATTGCCTTCCATAACCTGTCCCTCCAATGCCGTATGAACAAGCAAACCACAGTAAAAAGGATTACGGAAGAATGCAGACATTCTTTGATTGCTAATTTTCAACCCTTGTGCTGCTAACCTTCGTATTATCTCCTCACTTGTAACCTTCTCCTTGACTTTCCAATAAAACGCCTTCCTAAGCAGCTTCCCCGTGTTGTTTACAACAATAGACCGCTTACCGTTAGACTTTACAATATCGTAGCCAATAGGTGGCGCAGTACACCACTCACCCCTTAACAGCATCTCCTTGACACCAGCCATACATTTTTCCCTGCGCTGTTGGTTCTCGTATTCGCTGAAGATAAATTGAATGTTCTGTTGCAGACTGCCACTTGCTGTTGAGGCATCCGTTGGCTGCGTAACAGAATACACTACCACACCGACCTTTTTCAATTGCTCGGCTATATAAATGGCATTTGCACCCGAACGACTAAACCTGTCAACGCTGTAAACAACAATATGAGATATTTTCTCCTTGCTTTTCTTCACAAAAGTAAGCATGTTATTAAACTGCTTTCTTTCATCTGTCTTTGCACTCTCAAACGTTCCACCAAAAGAACCCATGATTTGCAAGCCACTTTTTTTAGCAAACATTTCACAAGCCTTCTTTTGTGTATCAAGGCTTAAATTGTTGTCGGCCTGCTCTTTTGTTGAGACACGAGTATAGATAACGCAGTTGCTCCCTTTAGTTTTTGCCTTATGTGAGCCTTTAGCAAAGGTCTTGAATAGTGTGATGTCACTCATGCTGCTTTAAGTTTTTCAGTTTCAATATGTAATGCAATTTTCCTGCCACTTTTCTGTCGTTTTGAACATACATTATAGATAAAGCGGGTGTATGTCTTTATTGTATTAATCAGTTCTGCTACCTGCTCATCAGTATAGTTTTTAAATCTTTCAAATTGCCTTACCTCTTCAGGGGTAATGTCATGTGTTCTGTCGAACGAATTTACGCTTCCGATCTTATTATTCATAGAGCCGTTTTTATTGATGCTGATACAAAAATGCAATTACTAACATGCCTACTTTTCACCATTTAGGTAGGATTATGTTGAGTTATGCAAAACATGGTCGAGTTGTGCATGACATGGTGGTATTGTGTATGTATTTTTTCGGAAGCTATCAGCCTGAGCTAAAGAATAGGCAATTAAAAATATAAAGACCAATAAAACTAATGAGCGATGCGAAAATCCGGCGGTTATCCATACTATAGATACTGCAATTACTACACCGGGAAAATGAGTTTGGCAGAGAAAAAAATCAATCCAAATGAAATCTAATTCTACTCTAAATTTCGGCAAAACGTTGGCAAATGGTAATTAAATGGAGGGATAGATAATTATTTTTATGTTGACAAAAAGTCCTGCCAAAACCAATCTCTTATACTGCAATGATGGCAGAATTGAAGTGCATATTATGGTCGCTTCCTTGCTGCAAGCTGCTGCTGCACAAATTTTTACTTTTCAGGGTTCATGCTGAGTTATGAAGAGTTGTGCCAGAGATTATTGAGTTCTGTGAACCATAGGCAATTTTATGCAGTGGTTTTCAATTACAATTGTTCCTATTTTTGATTACGCCCACAAAATTTACTGTATGTGCCAATCACAACAACTTTTACTCCATCCAATATATTACAACCGTTTGTGAAAGCATATGTAATTAGCCAAAGATTGAAAGCAGGTGACTATAAAGTATTCCCTGACACCAGCATCGTGATGGGTTTTCAGTATGCGGGCA
Organism: uncultured Bacteroidota bacterium; assembly: GCA_903887005.1. Classification (GTDB taxonomy): domain Bacteria; phylum Bacteroidota; class Bacteroidia; order Chitinophagales; family Chitinophagaceae; genus Nemorincola. The sequence goes on from CAISOH010000354.1 coordinate 16,973, forward strand.
AACATAGTTACATAGATAATGGTCAATCTATATTATTAGGTTCTGCATGAATTACTGGCTTAAACGATACATACAGAATATTTCACAACTCAGCAGAAACAACTACGCTGTCTGTTATATTTTCAGAAACTGGTGCCGGTGCTTTTTTCAAATATTCAATGCACCTGCTTTTTGGTCAGTGTTTACCGTTGGATAATTTCATATCGGATGCAAAAGTGGATAGTACGATAGCACAATTAACCAAAGCGAGAACAGATACCGCCAGATTAAAAGTGATTGAAGATTTCCTTATTTCCAGACTGAATAAAAAGATAAAGAATGAACCGATTGGGATAGCAATAGATCTAATAAAGCAGGGCGCAGGGAATACTAAAATTACGTTGCTTGCCGAAAAATTGAAAATGAGCCAATGCCAGTTTGAAAAACGATTTCGAAAAATAGTGGGTGCATCACCTAAAACATTCTCATCTATTGTTCGGTTAAGAAAGCTGATAAATGCTGCACCTAATGATTATAATATGACACAACTTGGTTTGGAAGCCGGTTTCTCCGATCAAGCACATTTTATAAAAGTCTTCAAATTATATACCGGCATTACGCCAAAAAAATATTTCAA
>CAISOH010000355.1 GCA_903887005.1 uncultured Bacteroidota bacterium
AACTAGAATTGCGCAATCATTCAAATTTGTATTATTCATCATCCATTAAATCCGTAAAAAAGCATAATTCAAAATAATGACTACAATTCCAGGAATTCCTCAATTCCAGAAATTCCGGTTCAGACAAAAAAGACAAACGTACAGAAAACGTACAGATAATGTACAGTTCTTTTCTACCAAAATTTATATAACTAGCTGATTATAAATAGAATAAAACTCGTAGAGACAAAATAAAAAATTTCTTTTTAAAAACTGTACAGTTTTAAATTAATAATAATATTAAGCGCATAATCCCGATAGCTATCCGGTCTTTGCTGTCTTGATTTTATAATTTACTTATTATCAATTCATTCTCCTTTGCGGCTTGGCGCCTCTTGCGAGAAACCTCTTTCGCACATTTTTATCCTGTGTAAAGTTCAATATCTTTATCGATTTCAAAACCGAAATTATGTCCAATCTTCCAAAGCCGATCCTTGGTGAAATTACAGCGCTTACTATTACCACTCCAGATCTGGAAACTTCATTGGCGTATTACCAGAAACTTGGATTTTCAGAAGTTTTCCGCGATGACTGGCCATTTCCCTGGATACAGATAAGTGACGGAGTACTGCTCATTATGCTGCGCAAGGATCCTAAACCCTACATAGCCCTGACCTATTATGTGAAGAGCATTGATAAAGTTGTTGTCGGCCTTGTAAAGAAAGGTATTGAATTCGTTTACAAGCCAAAAAAGACCGACATTATAAAGCGCTATACCTTTACCACGCCTGATGGCCTGTATATCAGCCTGGTAAGTATTGTTGAGGGATTTTCCCAGCCAGCGGGGCCGGGTATGCTGACAATGCCGCAAGAGGATTATTTTAAACCGGAGAAATATGTAAATAAGACCTGCGGCCTTTTTGGTGAGCTGGCGCACCCGGTTGCCGATCTTGAAAAATCTATTTCATTTTGGCAACTTTTGGGTTTTAAAGTTGTTTCCAGATTTACTTCTCCCTATCCCTGGGCCATTTTGTCTGATGGCCTGAGTATAATAGGTGTACACCAGTCTGCTCATTTTGATTATCCGGCGATTACTTATTTCGCGGCGGATATGAAGGAAAAGATAGGTAAACTTAAAAAGGAAGGACTAACTGGTTTTACAGAGCAGGGCCCTTCTAATATTGTCCTGACCACACCTGAGCATCAGCATATTTTTCTCTTTAACATGGGGATGCCGCCGGGCCCTGCAAAAAAGAAACCGCATACTATTCATTTTACGGTAATTGAAACCCCAAGGCTTTTGCTAAAGGAAGTGGGTCCTGAGCTGATGAAGGAAATTTATACTTCCTGTTCTGACGAGGAAATTATGGAACTTCTTGGCATTGCCACCATCGAAGAACTGGAAACTGAAAGAAACAAGGTTCAGCAGGGAATGACTACTTACCGTACATCCTATAAGCTGTTTTTCATAGCAGAAAAAGAAAGCGGTAAGATAATCGGTAAATGTGGTCTTCATAACTGGTTTGCTATCCACAAAAGGGCGGAAATAGGGTATGTGATGTCTGATGAATCCGCTATGAGAAAGGGTTATATGACCGAAGCTGTGAAATCCATAATTAAACATGGTTTTGAAGAAATGGGGCTTAACCGGATTGAAGCATTCGTTGGCTCGGGAAATGTAGCGTCGCTTAAAATAGTAAAAGGTAGTGGTTTTATAGAAGAGGGAACGCTCAGATCCCATTATTTTAAGGATGGGAAAATAGAAGATTCCATTTGTTTTTCATTATTACGGACTGATTATGATCAGAGGAAGAATCAGTTGAAGGGTTAAGTATCTGATGTTATTTGCAGGCTAACGGCGGAAAATAATATTAATCAATATTTAAACCTAAAGTAAAACCGAAACAGGCCATCCCTTCGTAGAGCCATTGTTTGTGGTATTTATCGAGCAAATGGTCTGCCCCGAGAGATACGCCAAAAGTGAGGTTTCCTAAAGCTATATTAGCCGCAATCCCGGTAAGTAAAAGAACACCTTCATATTGAATCGGGAAGGCAGGAGTAGCCAGTGTGGACCCATCTATAAGTGTATTTCCTATTCCTGCGTATATGCCAGTGCTGTAGCCTATATGTTTTACGCTTTGTTTATAAACATTGAGCGGAGTACGTGTATATTGAAGCCTGTATGCGTCAATGCGGTAGCCGCCATAGAATGCTCCGTTAAAATTAGTGGTCAGCTGGTTTGGAAATCCGTCTATGGCGGGTCTGTATTTCATGGGTATGGTCATTATGTCGAGGTCAAAAGAAGGTCTGTAAAAAGTATGGGTAGCTTTGTTATCCTTCAGCTTTTTTTGCATGCTGGTATAATTAACCCTTTGTTTTGTGAGGATGGCAACTGAGTCCTTAAATTTCATAACCGGGAATACAGCTATTGTGTCTTCTTCCACCTTTAGAACATACACCTTATCGTTTGAGAATCTTTTGGTCTGGTATATACCATCGTTAAAACTATATTTCGAGCTTTGGCGTAAAACGATACACCCGCTAAAAGCAGGTGTAAGTAGAACAATTGCAATTATTATCCTGAATATCCGGTAAGTCATTTTTTCTGTAATTCCCCTAAGTATGGTATAAAAAAACTATGCCAACTATAAAGTGCTACATTTCTGATATTCTTGTTAAATTTGCATGGAACAATAATTAATTAAAAAATGTCGCAAGGAAAACTGATTACGATGGATGAGTTCACCATCCAGGAAACAAGGAAATTTCCACAGGCTACCGGTGAATTGTCTGCACTGCTGAGAGACTTAGGGCTTGCAGGGAAAATTATAAACAAACAAGTGCGGAAAGCCGGTTTGGTTGATATATTGGGTAAGCAGGGTGCTACCAATATCCAGGGTGAAGAGCAGATGAAACTGGATGTTTACGCTAACGAGACCCTGATCAATATATTAAAGAACAGTACAGAATGCGCAGGTATAGCCTCGGAAGAGAATGACATACACGTATCGTATGAAGATACTTTTTCCGCCAACTCGAAATATGTAGTGCTTTTTGACCCGCTCGATGGTTCTTCCAATATTGACGTAAATGCTCCTATCGGTACCATATTCGCTATATACCGCCGCGTAAGCGAGCTGGGCAAGCCTTGTACTGAAGCTGATTTCCTGCAGGCAGGCAACCGCCTGATGGCAGCTGGTTATATCATTTACGGTTCCAGCACTATGATGGTATATGCCACTAAGGTCAGTGTAAATGGGTTTACATTAGAGCCGTCCATCGGCGAGTTCTGCCTGTCGCACCCAAATATCAGGATACCTGAAAATGGTAAGATCTATTCCATTAACCAGGGCAATACTATAAAATACAGTGAAGGCATGTTGTCTTACCTGAATTTTTGCATGGAAAACAATAAGGAAGAAAGCCGGCCATATTCTCACCGTTATATTGGTTCTATGGTTGCCGACCTCCACCGCACACTTATAAAAGGCGGCATCTTCATTTACCCCGCAGACAAAAGCTCGCCCAAGGGTAAACTACGCCTGCAATACGAATGTAACCCTATGACATTTATTGTTGAAGCAGCAGGTGGCAAAGGCACCACCGGTTATTGCAATATCCTTGATGTTACACCAACTGAACTGCACCAGCGTGTGCCTATATTTATCGGTTCCAAAAACATGGTGAATAAGGTATTGGAATTTGTGAAAGAGAAGGAAGCAGTGGCTTAATTGATTTTTACTTTATAGTTATACAGCCGGTTTTAGCCCGGCTGTTTTTGTGTGATTTACATGAATTATTTGTGGTCAGTTCCTGGTTTTCCGATGAAAAAAATTATAATGATGTCATTTTTGCATTACAAATAACTATTGAAATACTACTAAGAGAACCTCTCGCGCACGTAATGTATTTATGACATTTAGGCGTTGATTAATTGCACATTAACATTTGCTGGTATGATTATTTTTACATCTTTTTTAAAACAAGTCTATGGACATCATATTACAGACACCGGGGTTTAAAGCAAGTGAAAAACTTGAGGAGTTCTTACAGGAAAAATCAGGCAAACTGGAGCATTATACGGATAAGATCATTCGTGCAAATGTTACACTTTTTAAGGGTGCAGAAACAGAGCTAAGCAATAACTATTGCGAGATAAGGCTTGAAGTGCCGGGCAACGACCATTTTGTAAAGAAGAACAGTGGTAGTTTTGAACAGGCAATTACTGAATCTGTGGATGCTTTGCAACACATGCTTGAAAGAAGCAAGGATAAAGAGAAAAGCAACAGTTACTAAAGTTAAGATTGGTTTATGATTATCCTGGCAGTTGGTGTTCTTCACCAACTGCTTCGCTACAATTCAAAATAAGCTTTCTTATTCTATATTTTTCAATTTAGCGGCTTTATCATAATACGCCCTTGAAGAACAAATTGCCGGAGCATTGAGCCATTAAGCCATTACACCATTGAGCCATTTACAAGTTCTTCCCAATATTCAGCACCCCTGCGTGTATGTGGTATTACAATAGTACCACCAACAATATTTGCCACTGCGAATATCTCGTAAATTTCTTCGGTGGTTATTCCTTGTTCATGACACTTGCCAAGGTGGTACTTTATACAGTCATCGCAGCGAAGCACCATACTTGCTGCCAGTCCCAGCATTTCCTTGGTTTTTGTGGATAATGCGCCTTCGGCATAGGTATTGGTATCCAGGTTAAAGAGGCGGTTGATGACTTTGTTTTGCTTGCCGAGAATCACCTCGTTCATCTTAGCCCTGTAGTCGTTAAATTCCTGTATCTGGCCCATATTAAGTCAAAAGTAAAAAGTTAAAAACAAAAAGTACTTAGTAGATAGTAGTTAGTAGATAGTCAAAAGTTGAAAAGTGTAAAGTTATTAAATGCAAGGGAAGTTGAAACAGGAAAGAGAGACGGCATCACCCTATCATCTCCAGAAATTTTGCCAGGCCTTTCTTTTTATCATCATCCAGACGAAACCTGATATTTTCGGTATAGTAGGTATGCAGGTCGTAATAAGGGAAAGGATTTTCAGCTATTACAGTACCTAGATGTTTTAATCCTTCTGCATTGGCAGCATTAAACCTGGCTTTAAAGTCAGCAGGCAGTTCTTTATTGGCTACCCATGCTGCGAAAATAAAGTCCAGCCCTGTATAATCTTTCCATGCTGCCGATAGATCATAAACGTATTCGAAGTTATGTAACTGTTTCAGCGCCCGGTCGCCTATAATTACTCCTGCATTTGCACCATTAATATAATCAATGTAATGTTCGCTTGCCTGTTTATAAGTAACCTGTTTTTTCCAGTGGTGTTCCAGCAACAACTGAGCCAGTTTTACTGAAGTGCGGGACTGGTAATCGAGATAAACGGTTTCAATTTCTTCCATTGGCACCTGGCTGAAAATTGCTACCGAAACAACATTGCCATCCGCGGCTATACCATAATCGCTTACTATATGCGCACCGGGAATACCTGGTATAGCAGCCACTGGAAGGAGCGCTATATCTATACGGCCTTCCTGCAAATGTATTGCAAGTTTTGAAGGGTAGTCAACAACTATTTCTAAGTCATTAATTATACTGTTATGTTCAATACCATATAGTAATGGCTTCGTGTTTAAATAACTTACCGCGGCAACCTTTATTTTGGGATTCAACCTGTATTTTTTGCGGGCAAAGATAGGTTTAATGGCTCAATTGCTGAATGGCGTAACTAAATGTGAAAAATGTGAAGAATGTGGAAATGTGAAAAATAGGAATGTGAAAATAAAGAATGTACAAATGTAAAAATTATTCAGAGTCAGACATTCGGGTTACCCCGAATCAGCAGCAATTTTAATCTTCCCAGGTAATTTTTTTTTCATTTGCTTCTTTCTATGTCTTTTGCCTGCTCAACTTAAGGTTGTAGTAAACTAAGCTCAAATAAGGACCTGAATTGTTTTTTGCCTTTCACAAACAAAATAAAATCATAACTTTATTTAAAAATAAAAACAAGCTTGTTGTATTATTTGTTATATGTTTATGTTTAAGCAAGCTGAAAACATAGAAAATTCCTATACCTTATTATTTCAAAATGCATGGCTAAACAATTATTCACTTCAAAGTATAATGATATTTCCGGCATCAGCCAAAAGGGGAGGACAAGCTGGTGTGGAAATTTCAGATTGCCAGTATTTACATCAAGATGTTTATTGGTTTTTATATTCTTAGTAAGTTTTTTTGAAGTTAAGGGACAATTAGCGGCAAGCTTTACGGTAAGCGATACGGCCGGCTGCGTGCCGTTTATAGTTCACTTCACCAATACATCCACGGGGGCTACCAGCTACGCATGGAATTTAGGAAATGGTACTACTTCATCGCTTACCAATGTTTCTGGCAGTTATCTTTCGGCAGGTACATATACCGTTACGCTTACTGCATACAATGGCCCTTCCAGCCAAACATATACTATGGTCATCAGGGCATACTCACCACCTACCGTAAACTTTTTTGGAAGCACTACCGCAATATGCCCCGGTACACCAATAACATTTACCAGTGCGACAGTTGCAAATTCATGGGGGCCTTTATCTTATATCTGGAATTTCGGGGATGGTTTTACCAGTACTGCCACATCGCCGGTTTATTCCTATGCTTTTCCCGGAGCCTATAATGTTACTTTGTTTGCTACCAATGGGGCGGGATGTATTAACTCCTTTTCCAGGAGTGGCTATATTTATGTATATACCCCGGCTTTGGTTGGTTTCAAAGCGGCCAATACAGCTTTCTGCAAAGCTCCTGCATCAGTTTCATTTACTAATACTACCACAGGCACGGGGCCCTACTCCTACACCTGGTTCTTTGGCGATGGCAGTTCATCCTTTTCCGCCAATCCTGTACATATATATACTGTATCCGGCAGTTATTCAGTAACGCTGAAAGTTACAGACGCCAATGGCTGCACCGACAGCCTGGTACAACCGGCTTTTATTAATATTGGAAGCCTTGCTGCAGGGTTTACTCGGGTGTCTGGTGCGTGTTTGTTTACACCAGTAACCTTTAAAAATAGCAGCACTGCATATGTTTCAAGTAAGTGGGACTTTGGTGATGGAAGTACGTCCACTGACACTAACGGGGTGCATTCTTATTTCACCACAGGCATTTATCCGGTTAAGCTGGTGGTATCTGATGGTACCTGCTATGACAGTGTTACGCATTATATTACTATTGCCAAACCGACAGGCAGCTTCACTATTTCGCCGGGGTGCCAGCCGCCTGTTCCTGTTACATTCCATGCTTCAATTCCGGCTGGCGCTACCGCAGACTGGACATCTTATTTGCATGGCCCCCTTGGCAGAGGTGCGACGGTGGTTTATACTTACCCAAATACAGGGCCTTATAATTACGGAGGTGTAATTGATGAAATTTCAATGGTTATCACGGATGTAAATGGTTGTAAAGATACCCTTCCAGGTAAAATTGACAGCATAAACAGCCTGTTCGTTAACATTGCTCCAGCCCCTGCTGATAAGGGTTGTACCCCTCTCACTGTCCATTTCAGCGCTTATTTAACTGCTCTTGATTATACTCCTTTTGGGTATTTCCCACCAAATAACCTCGTTGGTTTTCCATATCCGTACGGGATCGCCAGTTATATATGGGATTTTGCAGACGGTTCTCCAACTTCAACTTCAGCAACACCAGTGCATATTTTTACTACACCGGGTTTATATCCTGTAAGTTGCACCGTTGTAACAACAAACGGCTGTACCGCAGTTGGTATAGATACCATAAGGACCGGCATTCCGGCGCCCACTGCAGGATTTACAAGGTCTCCAAGCCGTGTTTGCGCAGGCCAGCCAGTAAGATTTATATCTACTTCGACGGGAACTATTAATGAATACTCATGGACATTCGGTGATGGAGGTTCAATCACTGTAACTTCCAATCCGGTCCATGTTTATTCCGTACCAGGTATTTATAATGCGGATTTAGTGGTATATAATAATGGCTGTGCAAGTGCACATTATTCCCTGAAAGATACGGTTGACTCACCAGGCGCTAATATCAGCTACAAATACGCTTGTATTCCTGATAATGGTATTGTGTTTGCAGATTCTTCTTATGGAGATAATGCTCATCTATGGCAGTTTGGTGATGGCACAACCTCGACTGCGGCAAACCCTTTGCATTATTACACTGCTTTATCTAACTACACTGCAATGCTGACCACTTATAATATTGCCAGTGGTTGCAGGGATACCGCAATTGCCAATATTCATCTGCAACGGCTTTCAACTGTTCTGAATCCTAATGAGAATAAAATTTGCAGGGATAATGGAGATTCCATTGGAGCGGCCATTACAAATGTCATGTATGGAATAGAGTTAATCACATCAGCAGCACAGTGTGCATGGTATATTAACGGAGTGCTTACCGATATAGACGTGCCTTATTTTCCCAACCCGCTCATTCCATCTAAAATGGCAGATACGGTTTATCATGTTCTTCGCAAGAAGGGTAACGATACCGTAACGTTAATTCTTACTGATAATCATGGATGTCTTGATACGGTATCAACTACTATTGTGGTTGCGAAACCAATTGATAATTTCAGCTTCACTCCATCCGCAGGTTGTGCCCCTATGGCCGTCAATTTTACGGATCTCAGTTCAGATGTGCCCGGGGCTTTTTTGTCCAGATATTATTGGTCATTTGGTGATGGGTCTTCTATTATCTCCGGCACTCCATCAATAGTCCACATCTATACTTCAACAGGTGTTTATACGATAAATGAAATAGTGACTGACAATATTGGCTGCTCCGATACTTTGACAGGGTCATCATTTGTGACAGTGGATAAGCCCACTGCGGATTTTTCCGCAAGTACTACTTTTACCTGTGTTGGTTTGGATGTCAGTTTTAATAATACCTCAACAGGCGCTGTCAGGTCGTTCTGGATGTTTGGCGATGGCGCTACAAGTACGGTTGCCATGCCTGATCATATTTATTATTCACCCGGTATTTACACTGTAACACTTGTTGTTTTTGATGCAAAAGGCTGCCCGGATACAATGACGCAAACCAATTTTATTACGGTTAATCCATTGCCATCCGCATCATTTCTTATGAGTGATTCATTTGCAGTTTGCCCTCCGCTGAATGTTAACTTTACAAACACCAGCACCGGTGCAACATCCAGCCACTGGACATTCGGGGATGGCACTTATTCTGTTATTAATTCGCCCAATGACATATATATCAGTGTCGGGCTTTACCGGATAAAACTGGTTGCTGTAAATGCAGCAGGATGTACAGATTCCGCTATCGGCCATGCCAGTATATTCGGATATGCAGGGGCTTTTTCCTATACACCTTTAACTGTTTGTATGCCATTGTCAGTACATTTTACCGCGCCCCCATCCGGAGCCGCCAGTGTTGTTTGGGATTTCAGCGATGGGGTTGTATCCGGAGGGTCATTACTGGACACAATATCGCATATTTATAAGACAGTTGGTTCTTACGTTCCGAAACTGTTTTTAACGGATGTCTCGGGTTGTACAAGCTTCAGTCTGGGCGCTGATACCATCAAAGCAGATACCATAATTCCCGCTTTTACAATCATATCCAACCCTTCCTGCCAATACAGCAACATCACTTTTGCGGATTCATCCTATAGCTATTCTTCTTCCGGCAAAGCATGGGCATGGACATTCGGCTTTGGGGCTACCAGCACAGCACGCATACCCATATATGCATACAGTGTTGCAGGTACGCACCCGGTAACTTTATCGGTAACTAATGGCAGCGGCTGCAAGGCATCTATCACCAAAAACGTTACAATAAATCCGGCGCCTGCTCCAATAACAGGTTCTGACAATATTTGTATTGGCCAGCCGGCAACATTAAGCGACGCAACAAGCGGAGGCGTATGGAGCAGCAGCAATACAGCTATTGCCACAGTTGCTCCAGGCACGGGCTTTGTTACAGGAATTTCTCCCGGTGCAGTTAATATAGCTTATTCATTATTGTCAACAGCGTGCAAAGCAACCATGAATGCAACTGTCGGTAACATGCCTTCTGCAATAACCGGGGCTACCGGACTTTGTACGGGTTTAACAACTCAGTTAAGTAACGCAACCACGGGTGGCTTATGGAGCAGCAGCAATACATCTGTTGCAACTGTTGGTCCAGGTACGGGGATAGTAAATGGTAAAGCCTCCGGCACTGCAACGATCACTTATCAATTATCAACAGGCTGTGCCGCCACCGTGACAGTAAAGGTTGACTCCTCACCTGCTGCGATCTCAGGTCCATCAACAATTTGCTTAGGAACAACAATAACATTAAGCAATGCAATTAGTGGCGGCAGCTGGTTCAGCGGGAATACAACCATAGCAACTATAAACATAATTACCGGAGATGTTACCGGGAAAACATTAGGCCCGGTAACAATAACTTATACACTTGGCAGCGGCTGTACTTCATTAAAAACGGTAACAGTTATTCCTTTACCACCGGTGATTTCGGGCAATGATAATGTATGTAAAGGCCTGATAATTATTTTAAGCGAATCCTCAGGCGGCGGTAAATGGAGCAGCAGCAACACTGCTATTGCAGCTATAGACCCTTTTGGCCTGGTTCTTGGCTCCGGTCCCGGAGCGGCTACAATAAGCTATACGAACAGTGCAGGATGTGCTGTGACAAAAGCGGTTACAGTAAATCCAATGCCATCAGTTATTTCAGGTGTTACTACTGTCTGTAAAGGTGCAACCATTACTTTAAGCGATATAGATACCGGCGGTAACTGGAAGAGCAGCGGCGGCACTATCGCGTCTATCAATCCCGTTACCGGGTTAGTGGCAGGTGTATCGGCAGGAACCGTTACCATTACTTACACACTGGGCCCCGGGTGCAAAATAACTACTATCATGACGGTAAAACCATCACCATTACCTATTGCCGGGATATCAAATGTATGTGCAGGTTCTACAGTAATATTGAGCGATGCTACTGTAAGCGGAACATGGAGCAGCAACAATACTGCAATTGCTTCCGTCGGCACTGGCGCAGGTGTTGTTTTGGGTATAGCTGCAGGCACTGCTACTATATCCTATATACCTGGTAATGGCTGTATGGCAACAACTGTAATAACTGTTGATTCATTGCCATCTCCGATAACCGGTTTTTTACAGCTTTGCAAAGGACTTACTACCACAATGATTGATTCAGGCGGCGGTACGTGGAACGCCGGCAATCCGTCAATAGCATCTATTGGATCAGCTACAGGTATTGTTAACGGATTGTCGCCCGGAACCTCGGCAATTACCTATACTCTGGCTACCGGCTGTATTACAACAATGACATTAACAGTGATCCCATTACCATCAGTGATAACCGGGAATGCAACAGTTTGTGTGGGGGATATAACAGCCTTAACTGATATTGATGGCGGTGGGCTATGGAGTGTTGATTCTGCCTTAATAGCAACTGTTAGTTCAGGTAAAGGTATTGTTACCGGGATATCGGGGGGTACTGCAACTATTACTTATACACTTCCAACAGGATGTATTGCAACGAAAGTGGAAACGGTAAATCCAGTTCCGGCAGCAATAACTGGAAACACAAATATTTGCGTTAGCGTACCAGCAAAATTCATTGATACTACTAATCCAGGTGTTTGGAGCAGTGCAGACGCAACTGTTGCAGTTGGCACAGGTACGGGCGTTGTAACAGGTGTGTCTCCGGGTACGGCAACAATCAGCTTCACACTTGTTACAGGCTGCATTGCAACCAAACAGGTCTCTGTTGCTCCGCTGCCTGCGGCAATTACCGGGAATAAAAATATTTGTCTGGGGCTCACAACAACATTATGCGATATTGCCATTGGCGGTGTATGGAGTAGTGTTGACACATCGGTTATTGTTGCTCCGGGCACAGGTGTCATAAGTGGAGTAAAATCAGGTACAGCAACGATTACTTATATGCTTGCAACGGGTTGTTATGCGACAACTACGGCAACTGTAAATCCCGAACCAACACCAATTGCCGGTATTAAGCATGTTTGTGCAGGCAAGGCTACGGTTCTTAGTGATTCTATTGGCACACCGGGTAACTGGACTAGCAGTTCAGCTTCCATAGCCTTGGTTAACAGCGCAGGAATCGTGACCGGAGTATCCGGCGGTACGGCAACAATAACCTATACAACCAATGCAGGGTGCATTGCCTTGACTACAGTTACGGTATATCCGGTAATCACTCCTATCAATGGTAAAACCACAGTATGCAAGGGTGGAACAATAACGCTCCTTAATGCCATTGCCGGCGGCACCTGGGTCAGCAGCAATAGCGCTGTTGCAAATATTAATGCATCGGGCGTGGTTGCCGGAATAACCACGGGAAGCGTTACTATTTCTTATATGGCTGTTAACACCTGTGATACCGCTTATGCAAAGGTGGTAGTAAATCCGTTGCCTGATGCCGGATCCATAAAGGGTAATTCAAAAATCTGTACCGGCTCAACAGAATTATTAAGCGATGCTGTTACAGGTGGGCTATGGACCAGCAGCAATAACAATATTGCAGGCATTAATTCATCAGGGTTGATAACAGGTATATCGGAGGGGACAACTACTATAGTTTATACTTATACAAATAGCTGCGGAACGGCAAAAACAGAAATAGCGGTTACCGTAAACCCAACACCAGCCAGGGCGCATATTACAACCCATCCGGATATGCAATTGTGTACAAACAGCCTGTTCCGGAATTTTGGCGCTGATACCGGAGAACCACCAGGATCGCACTATATATGGAGCGCTGAAAATGCAGTTGTATATGCTGTATCCCGGAACCGGCAATACTGTCTGATCAATTTTAATTCACCGGGCACCATTATGGTAATACTGTCCTCAGAGGCATTGGTTACAGATTGCAGCAGTAATGATACACTTGTATTCAATATAGGCCCCCGTGAATCTCCCAACCCTGTTGTTGTGTATTATGCGCCTGAGTTTGTATGTAAAGACAATACTGCCGGAAGTTACCAATGGGGTTACGATGATGCGGTAACGTTGGATTCAACATTATTACCTGGCATGATAAACCAGAATTACTATAATCAAAATCCTGATTTTCTGAATAAGTATTATTGGGTGATGACGTATTATAACGGATGTTTGCAAAAGTCTTATTACAACGCACCAACCGGCATAGCGGGCTTTACAGAACATAATCCGGAGATATTGTTATTCCCCAATCCCGCAGGTTCAGAAATAAATATAGAGGTAAAGGGTAAAAACAGGCAGGGAGGTATAGATGCTGCCATGTATGATATTCTTGGTAAGGAAAGAACAGCAGCTACTATTACTGATGGCGCCGGGAGAATAAAATTGTCCGGACTACCACCGGGGGTTTATTTGATTATGTTCAGCAGGGATGGGGTAAGGATAGGTTCAAGGGTATTTGTTAAAGAATGATGTATCACTTAGAAATTAACCGGCTGATTTTTTTAATTTCATGCTTATTCTCCTGTGATTTGAAATACAATTATGTTTGCACTCATTTTACAGTATGAAGAAAGCTTTGATACAAATGCACCTGGCAGTTTTGCTATGGGGTTTTACGGGGGTATTGGGCAGGGCCATTTCGCTTGATGCGCCGGTACTTGTCTGGTATCGTATGTTGCTTACTTCGGTATTCATGGCCGTAATACTTATTTACAGGAAGGAGTGGGTAAAACCCGGGCCCCGGGACATACGGAAGTTAGCGTTGGTTGGCTGCCTTATGGGATTGCATTGGGTGGCGTTTTACGGAGCAATAAAATTCGCAAATATATCTATAGCCCTGGTGTGTCTTTCTACCGCCAGCATTTTCACTTCCCTGCTGGACCCATATGTAAACAAAGGCCGCCATGATCTGAAAGAAATACTGCTTGGCTCCCTTGCTATTGCGGGCGTTTATCTCATTTACAGGTTTCAGCAATTTTATGGGCTGGGCATAGCTTTTGGTATTACTGCTGCGATCCTTAGTTCTGTTTTCACCGTACTTAATAAAAAGATCGCTAACAAATATCCCGCCCGTACCATGGTATTTTATGAAATGGCTACAGGCTGGTTGTTTATATCATTGCTTATGCCGGTATTGTATTATTATGTGCCCCAAACCAAATTTCTGCCAAACTCATCAAACATAGTATCTGCCGGCTGGCTGCATAATGACTGGCTGTGGTTAGTGATCCTTAGTCTTTGCTGTACGGTATGGGCACAGTCGCTGGCCCTCAATGCATTAAAAAAGCTGACCTCTTTCACTGCCACATTATCCGTTAACCTGGAACCTATATATGGCATTTTGCTGGCATTCCTTTTTTATAATGAGAACCGTGAGATCATCTTCAATAAAGGAACGGAAGACCTGAACTGGGGCTTTCTAAGCGGTATGGGGCTGATACTTCTTTCTGTGGCTTTGCAAATGTTACAGTTATTAAAGCCCAGAATAGCCGTTTTTGGTTATGTAAAGGAAAAGGGTGGGATACAACCCTAAATGCCTCAAACCCCTGCCCCCACCCGCTGAATAAGCGGGACCTTGTTCCGGGGAACAATCTAATGAGCATTAGTTTAAGACCTCACCGCCTTCATTCTATTAAGCTCCTTTATTTATATTTCTCCTTTTTCTGAATTTTTTAATGTTGGTTATCGTTAGATTTAGCCTTTAATATTTATGCCTCAATTTTCCTGATTACCTATCGTGCTTTTACATTTTCGACAAGAAGTAAAAAATATATAGCTCAATAATAGCCTAAAGCTAAATATTTTGCAATTAGCTTCATAGATGGTCCCCCTTTAGTACCTTAAAAGTAAAATCTTTGCACTTTTTGGCAGAATATTTAAGCTGCTTTAGCTAAGTCTGG
>CAISOH010000356.1 GCA_903887005.1 uncultured Bacteroidota bacterium
CTTCTCAAAAGCAATCATTGCAGCAGCAGTAGTAGTACTCGGTTCTACTAACATCTCTTTCGCTCAGGCATCAGCAACAGCTTCAGCCGCAGCAACAATCATCACTCCCATTTCCATCTCTAAAACAGTGGATATGAACTTCGGTAACATAGCAGTTTCTGCTGCTAATTCAGGTACCGTTATATTGAGCACTTCCAGCTCACGTACAACAGGCGGTGCAGGTGGTGTAACACTTCCTTCTACTAATGGTACTGTAACTTCAGCTGAATTTACAGTTTCCGGTGAAGCAAGCTATACTTACGCAATTACTTTGCCTTCAACCGCTACCCTTTCTGACGGTGCAAGCCATACCATGACTGTTGGTTCTTTCACCAGCAATCCTTCGTCAACCGGTACATTGAGCTCAGGCGGAACCCAGACTTTAAAGTTAGGTGCAACACTCAGCGTATCTGCAGCTCAGGCAGCAGGAACTTATACCAACTCAACTGGCGTTCCGGTAACTGTTAACTACAACTAATATAATCTGACCATAAAAAGTAACAGCCTGGCAATTTTGCCAGGCTGTTACTTTTTATGATCACGAGAAAAACAGTGCAATAAATATCTCTCGCAAAGGCGCAAAGACGCAAAGTATAATTATTTGATTGTTAGTAAATTATATAAAAGTCAAGACCGCAAAGCCCTCAATTAATATATGCACTAATCTATCCAGATTACAGTATAAACATTTTGTTACTTTCCCACATCGCTTATCGTAAGCAGGTATATCGTTTCTTCAGCGGCGACCACCCTGTAATTACAACCTTTATGAATGGCGACCATTTGACCCTTTTTCAGATTTGTACTCAATTCATCTGTATTTATCTCCAGCAGGCCTTCCATCACTTGTATGCCTGTAATGCCTTCCGCCTTGTGAGGCTGCATTTCCGCACCTTCATGCAATCCGCCGAGTACAATCCGCAAGTCATCTGTTTTAAAAACAGTAATGCTGTTACGGTCATTCTTCTTCCATGCATCCTCCTGTCTTATCTGTCTTATAAATGCGGGCAGGTCTATCAATAAGCTTGGCGCATCTATGGCGCGCTCCCCTGCCGGCCTGTTGAGCGTGGCGTCATTATACTTTTCCTCCGTCTTGCAGGTAGCACTATCTTGTTTAACATTCATAGCAGAATAGTTTTTTTTAGAAACTGATACAAATCTGTGCCACCGATAAAAACTAATTATGCTATTACATGACTATTGCAACGTCATACAACAAATTCATTCTAATAAAGTTGGTCTTGTATCAGACAGGAAATAATTATCCCAAAGACAATTGGCAAAGGTGTTTTTAGGATGTTGAGCAGCATATTGGTTTATCACTTCTCTTACATCCTTATATTGAACCCAGAATAACGGAAAAAATCCCAGATTGTTTTTATCATCTATACCTTCTTCCAGTGGTGCCATTCCTTCAATATCTATTTCAGTTTTCCCTTTGACAGGATTAAATGACCAGCTTTCAATAATATTCACTTTAGGATGATGAACTTTGTGATTATTTATTTGAGTATTAATAACTGCAGTAAACTCCTGGTTGGTTATCGGGTCGGTAATTACCTGTGTATCTACTTTAAACATTCCGGGATCAATAAAAGTTCTGGCTGGCAATGAATCTGTAAATTTTTGTCCATACCTGGAATAGGCTATTATGTTACCAGCATATTTTGCACCAATAAGACTATTTATCAATCCATCGTCAGATTGTTCACTGCGGAGATGGTGCTTAATTGTATCTTCCCGTTCAGCGGGCAGATCAATAACTCTTGAGGCTTTGCCTTGCAATACATTACCCTTAACAGCTGGCTTTGATTCGGCGTTAAAAAAATCATTCCATACAAATTGCCCTACTGTGTGTCCAGGATGTGAACGATCATATTTATCAAGTATCGGCCTTGCCTCTTCATAATGTAACCAAAAAACCGCTTGCACTCCCCGGAAACTACCATCATCGCCATAAACATCTCTCACGGCTGCAATACCCAATATCTGTATTTCAGTTTTACACAATAATGGATCAAATGTCCATTGTTCCAGTATCCTGTAAGTATGAACGAAAGCTGCGTAGTCATAGGCATGATGCACAAATTTTCTTATTACCTGCCCGGTAATAGGATCTGTGATTTCCTGTGTGTCAACCCTATTACCGAGAATGTCATCATATTCATAAGCCGAAAGTTTGGTAGAAAGGCTCATATCGTAATTAGAGTATCCGGTTACTTTGCTGTCTTTTATGGCATTTACCATCATTTTCGCCAATGTAATATTATTGTTTACTTTGCCTTTTTGGTGATTAGAAGAATCTACTTTTTCAGGAATCTCTATTTCCCTCGAAACGATTTTTTTCCAAACCATGCACGGTGACTTTGCATGATCATCTTTTGGCGTGAAAGCAGTTGCAAATACTGATAAAATAACCAAAATGACTGGCAATATTATCATCTTCCTTATGTCCATAATAAAATGTTTAATAAATGAAACGGCAAATAAATTACTGTAAAAACCTACTTTGCTGCCGCAGGCTTCACCTCTGAAAAAAAATAGTCGTTCCATAAAAGGCTGTTCAGATTATGGTTGGGATGAAATTGTTCAGCCTTAGTGAGTATGGGACGCACATCATCATAATGCAGCCAGAACATAGCCTGTACGCCCCTGAATACACCATCATCTCCATAAATCTCCTTTATTGGCGCTATGCCCACTATCTGTATCTCCGTCTTTCCGCTGCCGGGATTAAATGTCCAGTTTTCCATGAGCCTGTATTTATGTACCATGTCATAATTAAATTCCCGCCTTACTACTTTCGTCAGCTCCTGCCCCGTTACCGGATCTGTGACCATCATAGTATCTGTTCTTCCGCCCGTCATTTCATTGAGCGCGGCTACTGTAAGTTTAGTAGTAAACTGATTGTCTGAATTAGAATAAGCTGTTATCTGTCCAGCCTTTATAGCATTGATAAACAATTCCAGTAGTGTAGTATCCTGATTTGCTTCCCTGAGGTGATGAACTGCCGTGTCTTCCTTTTCACCCATATCTATGATCCGTGTTACTTGTTTTTTCCATACGCCGCCAGAGGTTGTTGCGGAATTGTCGCCTGACTCCTTCTGCGTGGCTGGTGTGCAAGACGCAAATAACAGGACTATTGCAAGTAGCGGGTGCGTAAAATGTTTACTGTTCATACCGTTATATTTTTTATAAATGTAAAAAAAGGATTATTAAAAGTACAGCCTTTAATAGATTTAATTTCAAATTCTGTTTGTTATTATTAATTTTGAATAAGATATTTAATGGCTTCATGAAAAACTTATTAATCGCTCTCTTATTCCTGTTGAGGATTAACTCCGCAACCGGCCAGCAATCCGACACCTTTCAGGTTTACTTCCTGCTCAACGACCCTAAAATCAGCAAAGAAGCAGGTGATTATATTGATAAACTGATCTTTAAAGATGTGCTGATACACGGGCAAAAACTGATAGTATTGGGTTATGCTGATTATACCGGGGACAATGCCTATAACAATGCCTTATCTGAGACACGTGCAAAAAACGTACAGGATTACCTTATCAGATCTGGTTTTGATAAGAAAGACATTAAATTGTGCATTGGCAAAGGAAAAATCAACCGCACTCCGGTAAATGGAAAAGACGGGTTTGCGGCAGACCGGAAAGTGCAGATAATCATTGATAGGAATATAGATACACAAGTTCCTGATAAAAAACCAAAACAATCAGATACGATCATTAAACACAAAAATGTAGCCGATATTACCAAAGCCAAAGTAAATGAAACCGTGGCCCTGAAAAATCTTCTTTTTGAACCAAATAGTGATAAAATGTTACCGGAATCTTTTCCGGAACTGGAAAAGCTCCTTAATTTCCTGCAGGAAAATAAAGGTGTAACCATACAGATAGAAGGACATATTTGCTGTATGTATCCGCTGAATACCGGGCTTGATACGCAGATTATGTCGCATGACGGTTTAACAACAGTTTCCAGGAGCAGGGCTAAAGCCGTTTACGACTACCTCGCTTCAAAAGGTATTGATAAAAACCGTCTGAAGTACGTAGGGTTAGGAAACCTGAATCCATTGGTAAACCCGGAAAAAAGTGAAGAAGACCAACGGCTAAACCGCAGAGTAGAGATACGAATACTGAGCAAATAAGCATAAAAAAAGCCCTGAAAATACAAGGCTTTTTATGTTTGTTTTGTTTGAGATCATGTCACCCTTTAGGGTTGGGGTTATTTCTCTTTATACCGCACCCTATAGATTTAGTAGTTTTAGGATCAGCTTCTTTACCGGCTAACATCGCATTGATGGCGTCTTCTATATACATTCTCTTATAGCCGTTCGGGTCGCCCGGATTATCATTCATAGCGCCTTTATAAACCAGTTTGTTTTTGCTATTGAAAAGGAATACTTCCGGTGTATGCGTTGCTCCAAAAAGATCAGCAAGACTTGATCCCATATCCATTACATAAGGAATGGTATAACCTTGTTCTTTAGCATATTTCTGCATGGCAGCATAGGAATCATTGCCATCACGCTGCGCTTCATTAGAATTAATGATTATCATGCCTACCTTATGTGCTGCAGCAAATTCCATCACTTTTTTAGTGATTGGCTGGTTTTTTACTACAAAGGGACAAGTATTGCAGGAGAACATGACAATAAGCCCGTTTTCTTTCGCGGCGCCTGTTAATCTGGTGTAGTCGCCATTTGCATTCTGCAACATTTGGTTCATTGATGGGATATCATCTCCCGGATTCAGTTTATCTGCTGTTTGAGCAAATAAAGAAAAAGTTGTAAATAATGCAGCTATTGCCAATAAGGTTGTTTTCATATTTGTTGTTTTTTTTGTAAAAATAGAAAAAAAAATTATTATAAATCGTTGAGCAGTCATTTCGATTCTAAACTAATATTTTCATCACCGGGCTGATATGGCAGGTAGGTGACAATAAACTGGAACATTTCATCAGTGGCCTTCATGCTGCCGTTCTGGTCGCGTACCAGCCTTGGTGGGCTGAATGGATTATTCATATTATGCTTTGTATTGTCATAGACGCCTTCGGCATAAATAGTACTGCCTTTTGGTACTTTCACCATCTTTTTGAACGTATAAAAGTACTGCCAGTTAAAATCCCATTTAGGAATAGAAATCAGCCTTATTGTATCCCCATCCGGCTTTATGGCATAAGCCTTAAAACTTTTACCAATCAGGTGCATGTGCGGATTGATCGTGACAATTGAAATATCATCCGGTACCGTGTATTTACTGTAAACCTGCTTTATGGTATTCGGCTGTATGATCAGGTCGGGTATAACAGGCGCGGTTCCAAAAGAGCTCAATGTACCTAACTGGAATTCCTGCGTGGGCCTTATTGGTGGCGACTTTGAGAAAAAGATATTGATATAGGAACTGTCCCATACATCATCTTTAGCTGTAAATCCATAATGCAGGTCATTTAAAAGAAATGCACCTTTGCGCGGTAAAAGATATCCACCTATTCCTTCCGGATACCTCTGCCCTACTACACCAAGCAGGTAGTTGACTACAGATTTTTGCAGCAGCGGATAAGTACCGTCATCATTTGGCAATCCTAACCGTTCATAGGCATGTAATAAACCGGCAGTATCCTCAGCCATGTCCACTACCCTTTCTCCGGCAAATACATCTTTCTTCTTTTCAAACTGGTATTTCACTAAATCACCATTGACATGATGCACCATATTTTTTTTGCCCGGCACAAATTCTATGAGCCCGGCAAATGTGTCAGATGGTAATTCATAAGGCACCTTTACCAACAGGAATTTATCATAGCTATTCCTCTTTAAAAAAACAGGTTGTACAGGTATTCTGAGGTCTGGAATACCTACTGTGGAACCATATGGAAATTTTGGGGCGGGGGGTAATTTATAATCCGCGCCCTTCGGAGTGCCTGTGTTAGCCCATTTGTCTAACATTTTTATTTCCCTCCCGGTCAATACACGTTGCCCCACAAACTCCATATAGTGCGGATCGGCAGGCCAGGGAGGCATTATTCTTTCCTTCACTAAAAAAGCGGTGGCGCCGGCATTTTTTCTGGCATCTTCATACGTAAGGAAAAAGAAATGAGCATTACCTCCCGGCCTGTGGCAAATGGTACAGTTCTTGAATAATATGGGGGCCACATGCTCTGTATAGGTTACATTTTCGGGAATGTTGTCTTCATCTTCACATGCAGACAACAGAAGCACTATAATAATACTTGTTAACAAAACCAGTCGTTTATTCATCTTTATTTTCCCTTGATAATTTACCGAGTAATATACTCATATTGAATTCGTACCCCAACAAAATTATGATAGAATTAAGCCATACCCAAACCATGAATGCTATAAGAGTGCCAATAGAACCATATACTTTATTGTAATTAAGAAAATTATTAACGAGGTAGAAAAATATAGAGGTTGCTGTAACAGATGCTATAGTAGCAAATACCGAACCAGCTGAAATAAACTTAAATCTGTGAGTAAGAGATGGCCCATAAGTATAAATCAGCGATATGGTAATGAAAACAAGAAATGTCAGAATTACAGAGCTTATGATTTTTATTACCACTAAGTCATGGAATACCTTAAGAATATAAGGGTTCAGGTCTTTGCTTTGAATGATAAGTACAGAAAGTGTGATAATACTAACGCCAATCAGCATAATCGTCAGTTTGATTGCAGTCCAACGCCGCTGAAACCGGTTTCTTTTTTTATATAAGGGAATGGTTTTATCAAAATATCTTATCAGGCTATTTACGCCATTAGAAGAAAAATATAAAACCAGGATAATACCAAAAGACAATAAGCTGCCATGTTGTTTGGCCATAAAATCAACAACAATATTCCGGACATTGAGATAAATATTATTGTTTGGTGTAACCAGTTTTAAAATATTGAAAATGGTTTTATCCACATGTTTAAAAGGCAGGTATGGCAGTATGGAGAATAAAAATAATAATGTCGGCGGCATTGCCATAAGAAAATTAAAAGTAACAGCAGCAGCACGCTCTTTCAAACTAGAAATAGTCAATTCACAAACAAAAAATTTTGTCACTTCATATAGAGATGCACCATGCAGTCCCGGAAGTACTACCCTATGTGCCCATTTGAAAAGATTACGTACATAGGGCAGTTTGTAAACATTCACTTGTAGTTTAACCATTAATGGCTTAAAAGTAGCATCTTGGTCTTGTTCAACAAAATTAACCCGCTCCTTTTACATTTAATTAATTACATTACCATTGTTATAACAAAGGAATTTGTAAATTCGCCTTTCAAATCTAAATAAACGCAAAGAGTACAAATGGCAATATTAGGTCATCTAATAGCTCGTTCACTACAACTTCGGAAAAAATTCAAATTACCGGTAGCGGCTCCGCAAATCTACCAGCGACATGCTTTAAGGCAATTACTGGAACGCGGCCAATATACCGCCTTCGGAAAACATTACGGCTACGCTGATATTCTCAGCAAAGAAATAGACTTTATTAAAGCATTCAGGGAAAGGGTGCCCATACATAGCTATACAGAGATGCACTCGGAATGGTGGTATCGCTGCCAGAAAGGTGAAGAAAATGTGACATGGCCCGGTAAAGTGAAGTATTTCGCTTTAAGTTCCGGCACATCAGAAGCTGCCAGTAAGCATATCCCTGTCACCTATGACATGATTAGGTCCATCAAAAAGGTTGGTTTCAAGCAACTATACAGCATGGCCAATTTCAAGATACGCCCGGTTGCGTTTGAAAAAGGAATATTAATGCTTGGCGGTACTACATCTTTGTTCGAGAAAGGCGAATATTATGAAGGCGATATGAGTGGCATCAGCGCCAAGAACATGCCAAGATGGATATCTTCATTGCTTTATAAACCCGGACAGAGAATATCAAAGCGCCATAAATGGGAAGACCGCATAAAACTGATTGTAGAGAAAGCTACTCAATGGGATGTCGGTATCATTTGCGGCGTACCGGCATGGGTGCAGATAGTGCTGGAGCGGGTAATAAAACATTATGGTGTACAAAACATCCATGACATATGGCCTAACCTCAGCGTGTATATTCATGGTGGTGTATCTATTGAGCCATATAGAGAAAGCTTCAAATCCTTATGGGGCAATAAACCTGTTACGTTTATTGAAACTTATATGGCATCAGAAGGTTCCTTTGGTTTCCAGGCAAGACCTGGCGCTGGTATAAAACTGGTGCTGAATACAGGGGTGTTTTTTGAGTTCATACCATTTAACTCAGATAATTTTGATGAAGAAGGAAATCTGAAAAAGAAACCGGAAACACTACTTGTAAACGAAGTGCAAGAAGGGGTTGAATATGCCGTAGTAATCAGTACTTGCTCCGGTGCATGGCGTTACCTGATTGGCGACGTATTGCGGTTCACCAATGCCAAAGAACACGAAATAGCAATAGTTGGCCGGACCAAACAATTTTTAAGCCTTTGCGGAGAGCATATGTCTATTGACAATATGAATAAAGCAATTGAAACTGTCTCCAGGAAACTGAATATAACGATACGGGAATTTGCAGTGGCCGGATTAAAGCATGGTAACCTCTTTGCTCATCAGTGGTATATTGGCTGCGATAATGAAAATATAAATGAAGGCGTCTTGAAAACCATGCTGGATGAAACGCTTTGCCTGCTCAATGATGATTATGAGGTAGAGCGGACTTCAGCGCTCAGGGAAATATTTGTGGAAATATTACCGGGAGGTATGTTTATAGATTACCTGCGGGAAAAGGGTAAAGAAGGCGCCATGAGTAAATTCCCAAGAGTTCTTAAAGGAAAACAGTTACAGGATTGGGAACAGTATCTGGCTAAATGTAAAACCAGGGAAATATCACAAATCTGATGATTAAACATAGCTTTTTTCTATATAAAATTTTTCAGGATCAAACTTCTTTCTTATTTTTGCAACATGAACAGTGAAAATGAAAATATTCCGGGTATTCAATGGCAAAGCCAGGAAATAAATGAAACTGATGTTATTGATATTGAACTGCACAACCTGATTGTGTGGAACGATAATGTAAATACATTTGATTGGGTGATAGAATCATTAATAGAGATTTGCGGGCATGAAACCACACAGGCCGAACAATGCGCGCTCATCATTCATCATAAAGGTAAGTGCGGCGTAAAAAAGGGCAGCTTTGATTATTTGCGCCCGCAGGCTGAAGCGCTTATAGAAAGGGGAATACAGGCAACAATAGACTATTGAATTTGTACTTAGTAATAGCAATGTCAAGAGCATATTGGTACATTTTGATGTTTTCACATTTCCATATTGTACACATTTTCACTAAATAGAAAAAGGGGACAAGCTTTCGCACATCCCCTCACTAACTAAAATTATTCCGAATTATGCTTTCTTATGAGTTTTCTTAGCTGCTGGTTTTTCTTCAATAATAATGCTTGAATCAAGATCCATCATTTTTTCCAACTGGCGAACCTGCTTTTTAAGTTCGTAGATAGTTTTATACAGTTCATCCAGTTCACTGCGTGTTGCCACCGGTATCCCCGCCATGTTCTTTTCCATTTGCAATTCGATGTCCTTTGTGAGCGTTATTTTGAGCGAACTCACTTCAGCCATTAGCTTACTATACTCATCGCTTTCAAATAAAGAAACAAAAACCTTATCGCTTATATTGAGCCATTCCTGGTAAAGTGAAATGATACTGTTCACCTCTGCACCATTTTTTATTTTTTTTGTAACGTCCTGTGCTAGAGCGTCCATAACCTTTTCGCCCTGTGTGTAAATCATGTATTGCAATTCGGCATTCTTAATATTATAAACCATAATACGGTTAGAAATGTCGTTCCAATCGTTCATAGTTTTATTATGCTGATTGGCCGGCATCATCTTTGTGAACGGAGCCGCTGCAGCATTCATAGAGTTATACCATTTGTTGTATTCACTCAACATACTACCAAATACATGAGAATGATCACCCTGTGAATTCATCATATTACGCATTTGATGGAAGTTGTTCATTCCGGCTTCACTCATATGCTTCACACCATCGTTCATCTTGTCAGAGAAATTTTTGATGTATTCGCGTCCGCTTTCAGGAAGTAAACCTAAATATTTATCCATCATTTCTTTGTAAACCTCAGGATTCATTAGCTTTTTATAAACATCCATGTTAAAGGTCTTATCCTGCATAGATTTCATCATAGGTTCCCACATCTGTGCAAATTTAGTAAAACCTTCTCCGACATTGATCATATTCTTATAAGCGTCTTCCACTGTTCCATCCTCAAAAGTCTTCTGCCATTCAGCAAAGTTGTTGTTAAGCATGGTGTAGTATTGATTGAAAATACCTGTGGCGTTTTCATTACTTTTTTTCCATGCGTCATTACTAAAGGGGTTCATGTTTGGCATCTGGTTCATCCAGTTGTTACCTTTCATATTGTTCATCCAGCTATTCCACTGGTTCATATTTTTCATACCATTCTGCCATTCATTGAATTTATTCTGCCACTCGCTGAACGGGTTTGAATTGCCGGCAGATGGATTAGTAAAGGCGCTGAATGGGTTTGAAGCATTCCCGTTCATATTATGTTTAGCCCAGTCCTGGTTCATTTCCCACATTTGTTTGGCCCAGTCCATTTGGGTTTTCATCCAGTTCTCAGTAAATTCATTGATTTTGGATGCATTTTCCTTTACAGTTTCTGTAGTATCAGCAACTTTTTCTGTTGTCTTGGAAAAAATGTTCTTCTGACCTTCCAGCCAGTTTTTATACCATTCAGATCCTTTCTCAATGGTTTCATTTACTGCGCTGTTGTCTTTGGAAAATTTCTTAGTGTTCTCGACAATTGTTTCTAACACTTTCTTCTGAGTGTTAATTATGTTGTCAACGATACTGTTTTCTTTGGTAGCCATTTTGGAAATTTTTATTGGTTAAAAAAATATGTATAATTAAGGTGTTTGAAAAGAAAAATTACTTACTTTAGCCAAACAAATATTTCCACTTTATTATTTCCGGCAGCACACCCCTTGATTGGCGGTGCGAATGTACATATACTTTACATATACTTTAGTTAAACAAAAGTAAAATCCTGTTAATTCAGGAAATCCAACAATAATTTAATCTGCTCTGATTCTCTGAAAACCTTACTGGTAAAGGTTTTTAAAAGATATTACTCTCTTTTTTTTAATCAAAAGATTTTCATCAATTGCAGAACAATTAAAATCCCTTACTTTCGCCGCCCAAAAACGACTATTATGTTACAACCAGGAGATGAATTCAGGCATGTTTACAGCTACACCCAGAATGATGTAAACACCTTTGCACAGGTAACCGGTGATACCAACCCGTTACATATAGACCCTGAAACAGGGAAAGCAAGTATGTTCGGCCGCAATATCATGCATGGCTTTTTAGGCGCCAGCGTGTTTACGAAAATATTCGGCTCCTTATGGTATGTTGATGGCACTGTATATATGAGCCAAACCTTAAAATGGCTTAAACCTATGTTCGTAAACACACAATATGAAGCGGTAATAAAAGTGAAAGAAATATTCCCGGAGAAGAACCGCATATTGTATGAATGTACTGTTTGTGATCTTAATACCAAAGAACAAACAATTGCCGGAGAGGCATTGATACTAAATAAGAAGCAGTATATTTGGTAAACAAACATCATTCAACTTTACACATATGGAAGGCACAATGATAAAATACGTTTTCTGCATTTTATTATTGTGCCTTCCTTTTCATATCAAAGCACAGAATACCAGCGGGATTTATATCCAGGTGCTGGGCATATCGCAGGATGGTGGCTTTCCGCACATGGGATGCATGGGTATGCCCTGCAAAATGGCATGGGAGAACGAGGATATGAAAAGGTCTGTTGTGTCCCTCGCACTGGTTGATTCTCTGAATAAAAAATGGTGGCTGTTTGAAGCAACGCCGGACATAAAAGCGCAGCTACACTATTTCGAGGTACTTACACACGGGCGGTATAACTTTTTACCCAATGGCATATTCATTACCCATGCACATATAGGCCATTATACCGGGCTGATGGAATTGGGAAAAGAAGTAATGGGCACACACAATATGCCTGTCTATGTGCTTCCGAAAATGAAAGCTTTCCTGGAAACGAACGGCCCCTGGAGCCAATTGGTGAATTTCCACAACATATCCCTGTTTCCCTTACAGCCAGACAATCCCATATTTCTATCCCAGATTATTTCAGTCACTGCATTCCTGGTACCTCATCGTGATGAATATTCCGAAACGGCAGGATTCAAAATTAATACGATACCCAGAAAGTACCTTTTTATCCCAGACGTGAATAAATGGGAGAAATGGGACAGGAACATTATTAAAGAAGTACAATCAATGGACATCGCAATGATTGACGCCACATTCTTTGACAGTACTGAACTTCCCGGCAGAAACTTTAAAGAAGTCCCCCACCCTTTCATTTCAGAAACAATGAGTTTATTTGACACAACAAGTGCAGAAACAAAGTCTAAAATTTACTTCATTCACTTTAATCATACCAACCCGGTATTATGGGATCCTAAAAAACAAAAAGAGGTCAGGAAATCTGGTTTTAATATTGCAGAACAAGGACAGCGGTTATAAGAATACATGATGTTCAGATTTGACACACTTTTAAAAGTTGTCAAACCCACTACAATGATTGCAACTCTAGTTTTTGCGCCTCAATAATTGTAAGAGAATTTACCTTTCAAAACACACTTTGCGACTCCGCGCCTTTGTGAGAAACATCTCTTTTCACAACCGCTTCAGCATCCACAAATCACACCCAAAATGTCCTGATTTCCCCAAAGGGCCTTTCAGATATGTAAACCCACATTGCTCATAAAGCCCAACAGCATTTTTCAATTCCGGCATTGTTTCCAGATACACTTGCATAAAACCTGAATTAGCCGCGCTTTCGAAACATTGTTCAATCAGCAGTTTACCAAAACCTTTACTCCTGTATTCCGGAAGCAGGTATAGCTTCACTAATTCGCAGCATCCACCGGGCAAGCCTTCAGTAGGATATATGCCAGAGCCTCCTGCAATCTTCCCATCCACTTCCAGTATCCAATATTCAGAAAGTGGTTTTGAGAATAAGCTATACAAATCATCTGTAGTAGGATCGTAATAAACAGTGCCGGGTTTATTGGCTTTAAATTCAGTAAGCACCGCCCTTATAATACGTGCAATTTCCGGGTTATCTTCTTTTCTTATTAATCGCATAGAACTCTTTTCCATAGGCACAAAATAAGCAATAATCAAACCAGGAACCAATCGAATTACCGGGGATTATATTGATAAGGAAATTGGCACTTTAGGATTGTTTACTGATTATACTGCATGGAGGTACAAGGCAGAGTCCGTCTGAAACGAAAATGGAAACAGCACCTTGAATAGCCAGGTAGTGTTTCCATTTTGTATGTCTCATTTCTTGCTGCGCTCAAAAAAAATCATTAAAGTGTAATCCAAACTTCAACAAAACTCAGCGCCAACTATATATGCAGCTTAAAATATTCCAGTGTACGTTTCAGCCCTTCATGCCGGTCAACTTTCGGTTCCCAACCAAGTAATTCTTTAGCCTTCGTAATATTGGGCTGGCGCTGTTTAGGATCATCCTGTGGTAATGGTTCATATACTATTTTAGATTTAGACCCCGTAAGTTTCAACACTTCCTGGGCAAAATCCAAAAGCGAAATCTCCGATGGATTACCGATATTCACAGGTTTGCTGTAATCTGACAGCAACAGTCTGTAGATACCTTCTACAAGGTCATCCACATAGCAGAAAGAACGGGTTTGTGAACCATCGCCATACACGGTAACGTCTTCGCCTCTGAGCGCCTGGCTCATAAATGTAGGCAGCGCACGGCCGTCATCAAGACGCATCCGTGGACCATAAGTATTGAATATGCGGATGATACGGGTTTCCAGGTTATGAAAGGTATGGTATGCAGTGGTGATACTTTCCATAAAACGCTTCGCCTCATCATATACGCCACGTGGACCAATGGGGTTTACATTGCCCCAATATTCTTCTGTTTGCGGGTGTACCAGCGGGTCGCCATAGACTTCAGAAGTTGATGCCACAAGAATCCGTGAACCTTTTGATTTTGCAAGCCCAAGCAGGTTATGCGTACCCAATGCGCCTACCTTCAATGTCTGTATTGGCATTTTCAGATAATCAATCGGGCTTGCCGGCGATGCGAAATGCAATATATAATCTATTTCGCCCGGAACATGAACGAACTTGGTAATATCATGATGATAAAACTGGAATTCCTTCAGCGGGAAAAGGTGCTCAATATTTTTGATGTTACCGGTAAGCAGGTTGTCCATGCCTATGACCTCATAACCTTCTTTAAGGAAACGGTCACATAAATGCGAACCCAGAAACCCTGCCGCACCGGCTATTAGTATGCGTTTTGCCATGTTTAGTAGAAAGTATAAAGCTGTTATGTAATTATTTTTGTTAGTCGAAGTCGAAAGTATAAAGTAGAAAGCTGTTACGCCATTTTCACATTACCCGTTTGCCACATTTATTACTACATTCATCACATTGTCACATTGCATTGAGCCATTGCGCCATTAAGCAATTAAGCCATTATTTAATCCAAAACCCCTCTTTCTCTTACTATTTCATTATGCGGCTGCGCCAGCCTGTCATGAATATGAGGATGCACTACTTTTCTTCCTATGCTTTCATAGTAAAAACTCTGCTCCAACATCTTTTCCAGTGAAAAAACATTACGGCCATCAAATATCGCGGGATGTTTCATTGTTACAGCTACCCTTTCAAAATCGGGATTTCTGAACTCGCTCCATTCAGTTACAACAATAAGCGCACTGGCACCTGTAAGTGCATCATATTGATCTTCCGAATAGTATATTTTGTCTCCGAATAATTGCTTTACATTTTCCATAGCTTCCGGGTCAAACACGCGTACTTGTGCGCCGGCTTCTGTAAGTTCTGTAATCAGATCAAGAGCCGGTGCGTCGCGTATATCGTCAGTTTCAGGTTTAAAAGCCAAACCCCATATTGCAAATGTATATTCCGATAAATCGCTGCCAAAATAATTTTTTATTTTTTTACCCAGCACAAGTTTTTGTTGGTCATTTACTTTCATCACAGTATTCACAAGCTGGAAGTCGTAATCCATTTCAAGCGCGGTAAATGCGAGCGCTTTTACATCTTTAGGAAAACAACTGCCACCATAACCAATGCCCGGGAACAGGAAACGCTTACCTATCCGACTGTCACCACCTATTCCAATACGCACCCAGTCCACATTAGCGCCTGTTTTTTCACATAGATTGGCCATCTCATTCATAAATGAAATACGCATAGCCAGGTATGAGTTGGCGGCATATTTCGTCATTTCCGATGACCGCTCATCCATAAAATGAATAGGATTACCCTGCCTTACATAAGGTTGGTATAGCTCATCCATAACCTTTTTCGCCTTCTCAGATGATGTGCCGATAACCACACGGTCAGGTTTCAGGAAATCATCCACGGCTACACCTTCCCGTAAAAATTCCGGGTTGGAAACAACATCAAATAAGTCCGTATCCAGGTGCTGCACCAATACATTGTGTACCTTCTCCGCAGTGCCTACCGGTACCGTACTTTTATTAACAATAACCGTATAATGGGTGATAATCCTGCTTAATGATTCAGCAACTTCCAATACATATTGAAGATCGGCGGAACCATCCTTGCCCGGAGGTGTAGGAAGTGCAAGGAATATGACCTTTGCCTTTTTGATACCTTCACTCAGAGAGGTAGTAAAATGCAGTCTTTTCTCTTTAATATTCCTTTCCAGCAATACATCAAGCCCCGGTTCATATATAGGGGATTTGCCATGTTGCAGGTTATGTATTTTTTTTTCGTCAATATCTATGCAGGTTACGTTGTTGCCTGTTTCTGCAAAACAGGTGCCTGTGACTAATCCTACATACCCGGTACCGATGATTGCTATCTGCATTAATAAGTTAGTAATTTAAGTCGTAAAAGTAATATTAATTTTTCTAAAAAAACAGATACTTCTCAAACCATAAATTGTTATTTAAGCTCCATACATCCAAAAATAAAAAAACAGCTATCTCTACTTCACCTTTATCAAAAAATCATTTGAGAATTTCATATTATAACCACCTTTCCATTTTATATGCTGCCATTCAGATGTGGGTTTAATGGAAGTAACTGTTTCCCGTGAATTAATACTGATTGGCAGGGAAAAGCCTGATACCGTATTATTGAACTTATAGTAGAGTTGATTGTTTTTTATGTAGTATTCTAATTCCGGTATGTTAGTTGTGCGGAGATATTGGTTGAAGAAAGAAGTAAGTTCCAGCCCGGTATGTTGTGCTATATAATTTTCAACCTGCTGTGTGGTAACGGTTTGATGATAAAATTCTTTGCCTAAGCCACGCAGCATTAGTCTGAATTTCTCGTCATCATTGGTCATGATACGTATCATATGCATAATGGCAGCGCCTTTATCATACATATCGTTGGAGCCTTCTTTATTTACTCCATAATCGCCGATAATTGGTTTATCGTTCTGGGTATTTTGCCATTCACCGCGGCAATATGCCTGGCCTTTTTCCTTACCTAACAGACATTCGGCAAACAACGATTCGGAATAAGTGGTAATGCCCTCATGGATCCAGTTATCAGCCATGTCTTTTGCCGTGATATTATTTCCAAACCACTCATGCCCGCTTTCGTGTATGATAATGTAATCGAAGTTCATACCAATGCCCGTAAAAGTGCGGTCGAAGCCTTTATAACCCATCTGGAAATTATTGCCATAGGCGATGGCGCTTTGATGCTCCATGCCGAGATAGGGAGCCTCAACGAGCTTGTAACCATCTTCATAAAAAGGGAATGGCCCCATCCAGTATTCATAGCAACGGAGCATTTCTTTTACCACACCGAATTGTTTTTTCGCCTTGTCTTCATTATTTCGCAATACCCGGAAATCAAGATCAAGCCTGCCTTTTTCGCCCATCAATGTATCATGCCAGTTGATATAATCTCCTATGTAAAAGGTGACGTCATAAGTATTGATTGGATTTTTGACATGCCAGTACCAGTAAGCACTGCCGGCATGTACTACCGTTGAATCTAACCTGCCATTACTAATTGCTTTTAAATTACCCGGGATTTCAAAACTCATCTTCATCCCATCGTCCGGTTCATCCCATTGGGCATCCTTGCAAGGCCACCATACACTCGCACCCAAACCCTGGCAGGAAACAGTTATCCAGGGTTTCCCATTAATATCATGCTTCCAACTGAAGCCTCCGTCCCATGGAGGGTTGACCGCATTACGGGGTTTGCCATGATAGTATATTTTTATGGAGCGCATCTCATTTACCATCCAATCATGAAAAGGGAATTGCGATTGAATCCAATAAACATTGCCATCCTTTGTAAAATTTATTCTTTGCAATAAATTTTTACCAAAGCGCTGAAAAACACTGTCTATTTCCATTGGTTCCTGTAAATCAATCTGTATGGAGTCAGCAGGTTTTTTAATAATCCGGAAATCAATAATTACAGATCCCTTAATGCTTTTTGCAGCAGTATCAAATTCCACACTTAAATCATATTTCCGTACATCCCACCAATCTCTTCCAGATCCGTTACTGCCGCGCAAAGTATCGGCATGGGTATAAGCAAATGTGGTATTTGCCGGAAGCAAATACCACACAATAAAAAGAGTACTAATTATTTTTCGAATCATCATTTATCAATATTGACTACCTCTACGTCAAATATCAGTACGGAATTCGGAGGTATGGAATTACCCATAGCGCGTTCTCCATATGCTAAACCGGAAGGTATAAACAGAGTTGCTTTACTGCCTAAGTTCAATAATTGTACACCTTCATCCCATCCTTTTATTACCTGGCCCATGCCAAGTGAAAAATTGAATGGTTGCACATGTCTGAAATTAGGGTCAGTATTTGAGTCAAATGTTTTACCATCAAGGGTTTTCCCTGTATAATTCATGGTAACTGTCTGACCACGCATTGCGTTTTTGCCAGTACCCTGTTTTGAAATACTATAATATAAGCCGGAAGCAGTTTTGGTAGCGTTTATGTGATTCTTAGCGAAATAGTCTTTAAGCAAATTGTCATCAATCGTTTTTTGCCCCTGGGCGAAACCAGTTACAGTTACCAGCAGGGAGCAGGCAAATAATACGCTATTGATTATTGATTTTATCATTATATTTTTTATAATTAAAGGTGAAAAGAAAATTATTTATCAATTCCAAGTACTTCCACATCAAATATCAGCACAGCATTCGCAGGTATAGCACCACCGCCTGCACCCTGTTCTCCATAAGCTAATCCTGATGGTATGTAAAATGTAGCCTTGCTGCCTAATTGCAATAATTGCACGCCTTCATCCCATCCTTTTATCACCTGTCCCTGTCCTAAAACAAACGTGAACGGTGCAACATGATTGAATTTAGAGTCTGTGTTTGAATCGAATACTTTACCATCCATAGTTTTACCGGTATAGTTCATGGTAACTTTCTTACCTGGCTTTGCGGTTGGCCCCAGGCCTTTCTGTGTTATCACATAACTCAAACCTGATGGCGTTTTTGTTGCATGGATGTTATTTTTTGCAAAATAATCCTGGAGCAGTTTATCATCAACAGCGCCTTGATCCGCAGGATTCTGAACATCTAATATCTCTACATCAAACACCAGTATGGCATTTGCAGGAATAGGGTTCCTTTCCTGTGCGCCGTAAGCAAGGTTTGACGGAATATAGAATGTTGCCTTAGATCCTTTTTTCAGCAATTGTAATCCTTCATCCCATCCTTTAATTACGCGACCTTTGCCCACTTCAAGATCAAAAGGCATCATATGATGGAAATTAGAATCAGTATTTGAGTCAAATGGTTTGCCATCCAGGAATTTTCCTGTATAGTTTACACTCACCTTTTGCCCGGCTTTTACACTTTCTCCTTCACCCTGGGAAGAAATGGTATAATAGAGCCCTGAAGCTGTTTTTATTGGTTTGATGCCATTTTTCGTAAAGTATTCCTGGAGTATTTTTTCATCAATAGCTATCTGTATTGATGCCTTCTCTTCCTGGTCTTTTTTATCTTCCGCTTCAGATTTTACAGATACCAATACAACGTCATATTCTACCTTCATACCTTCTTTCATCCATGGCAACAACTGGTTGCCCGCTTTTTTCATGGAGTCAACAGGCAATCTGAATATAGCGCTGTCGCCAACTACCATCATCATAAAACCTTCAATCGGATCACCCTTGAATTTAGGAGCGCTGATAGGAAATGGTACAGGCTTATTGTTATACATTTTGCGGGAATCAAACATAACGCTATCTCCGACATGCACATGAATATGCATTTCAATATGGTCACTTACCACAGGTTTCCTGGCGCCTTCCCCATGTTTAACGATCTTATATTCCAATCCGCTGTTAAGCTTCTTAAAACCATCCGGCTTTTGCTTTCCTTTTGCAGCACTTTCTTTAGGTGCGGCTTTTTTAGCAGAGGTTTTTTTATCCTGTGCTTTTACTGATGTTACAGAGCAGCAAAAGGCAAGTAATAACATACCAGACAGGAGCGCAATTTTAGGTATCCTTTTCATTGAAATTTAGTTATAAATTGAATGTCAGTTAATATTATTAAAGGCTGATAATGGTATTACTGATTTGGAGCTGGTTGTCCCTGCATCTGTGGCTGCTTATTTTCCGAAGCAGCTTTTACATCAGTTATTTCCACTTCAAAGATCAGCACTGAATTCGGGGCGATGTTTGGATTTGGGCTTTGAGGTCCGTAAGCCAATGGAGAAGGCAGGAATAAAGTTGCTTTTGCTCCTTTTTTCAACAACATAGCTCCTTCATCCATACCTGGGATCATCTGGCCGGAGCCAACAGGCCATGTAAGAGGTTCTGTACCATGATGGCCAACTGCTGTGTCCACATTGGAATCAAAAGCTTTACCATCAAGTGTTTTCCCGGTGTATTTCATAGACACCATTTGTCCTTTGGAGATCTGCGCGCCGCTTCCTGGTTTCTGAACAGTGTAGTAAAGGCCTGATTCGGTTTTTTGTGCCTTTATATTATTTTTTGCAAAGTAGTCCTGCATTATCTTATCATCAATAGGCTTCTGTTGTTCAGCTTTAGCCTTCATTTCAGCCTGCATTTGTGTTTGCTTTGCTTCCATTTCTTTCTTATAATCATCCATATTTTTTACGGATACAAGAGCTACGCTTATAGAAACTTTATTTCCCTTTTTTAGCCATTTAGGCAAATTCCCCATTTGGTTTGGCGGAACAGTTTTCAGGATCGTATCGCAGGAAACTTCCACAATAGCGCTGTCGCCCGGAGACATCATTGGAAACACAGCCTGGAAATCGCCGGTTTGCCTTATTGTGTCAACACGGGTAACCGATGGTTTACCTTGCTTTCTTGAGTCTGCTAATACCAGTGACTGACCGGGTAAAGTATCAACCTTTACGAAGATGTTGAATTCAACAATATCTCCCATTTTAGCATTTTTACCGGGTACATCCTTTACTATTTTATAAGATATACCGTGGGTTTGTTTAAAGCCACCGGCGCTGTTACAACCGGTATTGCTGATAATCGCTGCGCTTAATAAAGCGACTGGTAGAATCCTTTTTATCATTGTTTATTATTTATTGGGGGTGAATATCCGACAAAATTTTCTTAAAATATACTATTGTATCAATAAAGTTTGTTTTAGTGCGTCCTCCGGAGGCATTAAAATGCCCGCCTCCGTCAAAATACTGCCTTGCGAACTTGCTGACATCAAAATTTCCTTTGCTCCGGAACGACAATTTCACCTCATCGCAGCGCTCTGTGATCAGGGTGGCAAATTTAATACCCGATATACTCAACGGGTAATTGACCAATCCTTCAGTATCGCCGTTCTGCACCTTAAATAAGTTCATGTCTTTTCTTGACAATGTAATAATGGCTGAGTTATATTTACGGAACACTTCCATTTTCTCAATCAATACATAGCCGAGGAACCGCATACGCCCCTCACTCCATGAATCATATACTTCCTCATGTATCCTTGTATGGTCCAGCCCCCTATGCTTCAGATCAGCAGCCATTGCATGGACAGATGCGGTAGTTACAGGGAACCTGAAAGAACCGGTATCCATCATGAGGCCTGTATAAAGGCAGGCAGCCATTTCCAGATCAATAAGTTTATTATCCTGGTTAAGGTTTATAAAATCATACACCATTTCGCAGGCGCTGCTTTTTTCGGGTATGCTTATCCCATAATCCCATACAGGCGCAGGGAAGAGGTGATGGTCTATTAATATTTTTGGCTGCGGTGCATCGGCAAGCTGTTGAGTTAAATGCTTTGTGCGGCTAAAATCATTAAAATCCACGCAAAAGATAATATCGCATTCCGCTAAGGCCGACAGCGATTCTTTTGGATGTTCTTCATAATTGAGCATATTACCCACGCCGGGCATCCAGTTAAGAAAATCAGGTATTTCTCCCGGCGATACAGGCGTTACATTATGACCTTTTTTAGTGAGATAATGATACAGCGCCAGCATACTTCCTATCGCATCGCCATCCGGTTTATGATGCGTTGTGATAAAAATCTTCTTAGGTGTTTGCAGTAATGGGAAAGCGTCTTGTATCGGTTGCATTTTATTAATCCTGATCCCGCATTAAGAATTTTTTTCCTTAAGGGCTGCAAAAGTACGATTTCTAACGATATACTTATACCCTATTTCCGTGCCGGGCGTTAAATAATCGTAAAAAAACAGACCGATATGTGTTTATTCCGCCTGCATCTGGTTAAAAAGCCTCAAATTCCGGCTAAAAAGCTGAAAAGCGGGAGCTTTTTAGACATATTCGAATTGTATTTATTTTTATTATTTTTTGCTTTCCTGAAAATAACTTTATGGTACAAAATCCTTCTTAAACCCTAACTCCGCCAAAATTACCCCGTCTATTTAAAAAAATATAGGAACAATGCTTGTTTGTTCCATTTTTTTTATATCTTTAGGCTACCTAATTAGGTTGTCTATGTATCTAC